>JAPKDI010000176.1 GCA_026421105.1 Alphaproteobacteria bacterium
AATGACGGCGCCGTACCACGGCCAAATGGCAATGTCGGCAATGGTGTAGTCGTCACCGCACATGTATTCGTGATCCGCTAGGTGGCGATCGAGCACATCGAGCTCGCGCTTAACCTCCATCGCATAGCGATCGATGCAGTACTCGATCTTGATCGGCGCATAGGCATAGAAATGCCCGAAGCCGCCGCCGAGATACGGTGCGCTGCCCATTTGCCAGAACAACCATGACAAGAGTTCGCCCCGCTTAGCCGGATCGCTGGGTAGGAGCGCCCCAAACTTTTCGGCGAGGTAGAGCAGCATGGCGCCGGATTCGAAAATTCGGGTCGGCGGGCTGGTGCTGTGATCCATCAGCGCCGGGATCTTTGAATTCGGATTGACCGCAACAAAGCCACTACCGAACTGTTCACCCTTATCGATGCTGACGTACCATGCATCATATTCCGCGCCGCTACGACCAAGCGCCAAGAGCTCTTCGAGCATGATGGTGACCTTGATGCCATTTGGTGTACCCAAAGAGTAGAGCTGGAGTGGGTGTTCACCGACGGGGAGTTCTTTGTCGTGCTGCGCGCCGGCCGTCGGGCGGTTGACGCTTGCGAAGCGGCCGCCGTGATCCTTGTTCCATTTCCAGACCTTCGGCGGCACATATTCAGTTGTTTCGGTCATCGGGGCACTCCCTTGGATACGGCTGGCGGTGTGAAACCGCGCAACGCCGACATGTTTTCTCATAAATTCCGCCGCGCACCCTGTCGCGACCGGGATCGGACTATAGCACGCGTCGAGGGGGTCCGCTGCGTCTGGCCCGCACTCGAACAAACTTGAAGCGTAGAGTTGTCGACCGAGCCTATACGGGTGCGGCTGGTATTTTTTGCGCGGTCTCTCTGGCCGACCGTGCCTTGGTCGTTGCCAAACAACGCGCGACATTGGGGTGGCTGGGCAGATCGAGAAGTTCGCCCGCTGAAACTGGAGCCTAGCTGATAATTGTCGGCGGAGGAGCGGTGCCGGATATTTCGAACGCGCCGATTTGCTGCAACTTGGCGTCGATCGAATCATGCACGGTGAGGGTGCGAGCGTTGCGCCAAAAGCGGTCGAGGCGGTATTTGTTTCCGGTGGCGCGCCCACCCGCCAAGCGATGCAGCTGCCCCGTGGATTCGAGCACAGCTTCGTTGATCGCGTATTTGGATCGCATCATATGGACCGACACAGGCCCGCGATCACCGCCGTCGCGCTCGAAAGCCCAAATCGCTTGGGTCGACTCGCGCAGCAAGGCACGGGCCGCGGCGAGTTGCGCCGACAACCGCCCTGCGTGCCATTGGTTGATGGGATCTTCGGCGGCACTGTCGATGGTGGGCAGGTTCGGCCGCGCGAACTCTCGGACAAACTCGCATGTCACATCTAACGCGCCGAGGCCCATCCCCAAAATGACCGAATTGATTCCGGTTTGAAACACCAGGCCAAAGGCGCTGGTCGGGCCGAACATGGACTCCACGCCGCCTTTGATAGCGAGATGATTCCGCGCCGGAACGGCCACTTGCTCAAAGGTAATGGTCCCACTGCCCGTGGCACGCTGGCCCATGTTGTCCCAATCGTGGTGCTGGCGGACCCCCTCGGTATCGAGTGGAATAAGGAAATAGGCCATCCCGCCTCCCGGCACGCCATCGGATATAGCGGGCACGATGGCATAATCCGATCCTTCGCTGCCGGTGGCAAAGATCTTGGTCCCATCGATGATGAAGTGGTCGCCTTTTCGGGTCGCCGTTGTCGCAAACCCGCCGCGCTTGGCGCCGCCTTCTGCCGAAGCATTCGAGAGCCGCACGCGACCTGCAAGAACGTCTGCCGCGAGTTGCTCTTGCAGATCAGCATCCACCTCCAACTGGCTGCTGAAGATGAGCCGGGCGACGATGGTGTGAATGCTCCATATCTGCGCGGTCGAGCTTTCGCCCGCACTAAGCTCTACGAGGACCTCGGAAAAGATGTCGAGATCTGACGAAGTACAATCGTCCGACGCGTGGCCGCCCCACTTTGGTGGTACCGACAGCCGGGCGATCCCACTCTCTTGCAGTCGTTTCAAATTGTCGAACGGCGCCGCGCCGGTTTGATCAACCTGCGCCGCCGTCGCGGCGAACTCCTGGCGAAGCTCTTTGGCCCGACCCAACATTTGGGCTCGGGATTGTTCGTTTTCGATCAAATGCCTAAGCCTTTCGCCGTAGCGCGGAATGAAAAAACGTTATTTCTGCCCGGTGAGCATGTAACGGTGGTTGTTGCCCTGGTTTGCGACGTGCGACCGGTCCCGGTCAGGATTGCTGGTGCGTTCGAGGTAACCATCGGCCGCGTGGCAGTTTTCCTCGTTCCCAGCCGTAGCGTATATCTCGCCATCGCCAAGGGCACGCGCCAACATGATGGCCATGGTGCCGATGCCACTTGACCCGCCGTGGACCAAAAGAGATTCGCCGGGTTTATAGCGGCCATGCTGCATCAACGCGGTCCACACCGTGAAATGCACTTCGGTAAGCGCCGCACCCTGGATGTGGTCGTACTCTTTTGGAAGGTGCAAGACCTGGGTTTGAGGCACCGCGCAGTATTCGGCGTACCCACCACCGACTACAAAACCGCAGACCGCATCATCGATTGCGAAGCCGGTGACCCCCTCGCCGATGGCGGCCACCTCACCCGAGAGCTCGACCCCGGGCACATCAGTGATGCCGTAGGGGGGTGTATACGGGCCGGTCCGTTGCATAATATCGACGCGGTTCACACCGATCGCATGGGTACGGATCAGCACTTCGCCCGGCGCCGGTTCGGGCACGGGCCGGCGGGCGAGCCGCATGACATCAGCCGCGCAGCGGCCTTGCATCTCAATGACGTTCATTTCCGTCATGATCGCTCCTGATACTCCTCGTCAGCGTCTAGCCGACGTCGTCGAGTATTGCAGATGTCTACTCAACATGGACTGTTTGTGCAGGCGGCTCCGGCGATATGCCTAGAAGATGCGCAAAGGATGGTGCGAATAGCTACCAGCACCTTAGACTTCACCTATCCATCGTACCGCCCTGGCAAGACGAGATCGCTGAACAGGGCGCCCTTCCTCGGAGCAGCACGTTGATCCTCGAACCAGTTGGTAAAGCCTTTGGAGCCGAAGTGGCCGAGGTTGACCTGCGCGATCTGACCAAGGAGTTGCTTGGGGCAGTTCGGGAGGCCTTTTCGCGGTACGCAGTCCTAGTCTTTCCTGATCAGGACTTGAGCCAAGAGGATCAAGCGAAGTTTGCGGCGTATTTTGGCCCGCTTGAGGCGGCACCGTCGGCGATCTACCAAGACGACTCCCGGCAACGAATGCAGAGAGACATTACGGATGTTTCGAACATCGATGACGACGGGCAGTTATGGCGGCCGGATAGTCGGGTGCGACAACTACAAGTCGCCAACAAATTGTGGCACACCGACAGTTCGTTCAAGCACGTCCCTGCCCTGGCGTCTTGTCTCTACGCCCGGGTCGTGCCGCCGGTCGGTGGACACACGGCGTTCGCCGACCTTCGCGGGGCGTATGACGCCTTGCCGGCAGACCGACAGGCATACCTCAAACCGCTGATCGCACGGCACACGCTGATGGCGTCGCGGCGGCGCATGGGCTTCGATGACTTCACAGCGGACGAAGCCAAAGCTATGCAGGCGGTCCCGCAGCGCTTGGTCCGTTTTCTTGAGGACGCTGGCCGGGAAACACTTTACCTCGCATCCCATATCGAAGGCATTGACGGGATGGACGCGGACGCCGCGATGCATCTGGTGGACGAACTGATTGCCCATGCGACGCAACCAATTTTTATCTATCGGCACCGATGGCGCGTCGGCGATCTCGTCCTATGGGACAATCGATGCACCATGCACCGCGCCACGCCCTTTGACGACATGCGATGGGGACGCGACCTTCATCGCGCGACAGTCTCTGACGTGGCAAATACGGTCTAGTTGGCAAAAAATTCTGCGCTGTTCTGGCGACGCTGTTGCCCGGCGCTTACTGCACTCGGATGACGACTTTTCCGAGTTTGTCGGCACCC
>JAPKDI010000177.1 GCA_026421105.1 Alphaproteobacteria bacterium
CTTAAGATCGGGAAGGTGAGGCTGTCAACCGAAGAGGTTGTTGGCATAGGGTCGAAAGATGTATCTTGAACACAAAAGGAGAACGGCTATGAGCGAAAAAGAAATATCGCCGGAAATAGGGTCGCGGTTGTTGTTTGAGAACGACCGCGTGCGGGTTTGGGATTTGCAGTTGGCGCCGGGTCAGAGTACGGGTTTGCATCGGCACGAGCACGATTATCTGTATGTGGTGATCGGTGACGGCAGATTGCAGGCGGCGGACGCGGAGGGTCAGCGCTGGGAGGCCAGTGATATGAAAGACGGAGAGGTGCGTTTTAACGAGGTTAATGGGGAGGCGGTGCACGAGGCGTTTAATATGGGGGAAGGGCGGTGGAGGAATATCATCGTCGAATTGAAGGACTAGGATTATGACCGTAGTCGAACGATCGTTTAGGGCGATGACCGATTTCTTCCAGGGCATCGGCGCAGCCGATCTGCAACATACCCACAAGACGTATCTGGCGCACGGTATCAGCGTCTATACCGACCTCAAGAAATGGCAATGCGACGAAGAGCTGTGCCGGGTGGGCATATTTCATTCGATCTATGGAACCGAAAAGTTCCAGGCGTTTACTTTGCCATTGCAGCGGCGCGAAGAGATCCGGGCGCTGATCGGCGAGCGGGCCGAACGATTATCCTATCTCAACTGCGCGGTTTTGCGTACCTCGATCGACCCGAATTTACAAAACGCAGACGGGCCCTTTGTTATCGAGGACCGAATCGCGGAGGAGTCAGTCGAACTGTCGCGGCAGGACTTCGACGATCTGGTGCGGGTGCATTTGTGCGATTGGCTGGAGCAGGTGCCGCGCGCGGAAGAATGGGACTACCGGCGTGGCGCCTATCGCAAGATGGCCGAGTGGCTTGGAGGTGTGGCGTTGGCGTCGTTCGATGAGGTGTACGCGGGGCACTGACTTCACAGCGTTTGTTGCGAAATCGTTTCCCGAAGTCCGCTTTCGACTTGTAGTATTGTAGGAGGCCGAGTCGAACGCGGATTCTCTTCAGGCGATTTCGAAGTCGCGCTCGGGGCGCGGCGGGTGGCCCCAATGGCCGCTGGGGTCGCTACAGTTGATCAGCACGCCTTCCTTTTCCCAGTTGAAACCGGGCACGGCCCGCACATCGGGCGTGCAGTAGCGCAACGTCAGCCCGCAGCGGCGGCGGTCCGACTCGTTGTAATGCGAGCTGTGCAGCAAGAGGTCGGAGTGGATCGAGATCTCGCCGGCCTTGAGCTCGTCGTCGACGAGGCTGCCGTATTGTTCGACGTCTTCGACCGTCTGGGTGAGGACGTTATTTTCGGAAGCCTCGCTGGCGCGAAATTCGAGCTGGCCGGCATGGTGCGAACCGGAGACGAAGCGCATGCAGCCATTGCCGACATCGGCGTCGTCGATGGCCAGCCACACGGTTACCGTCTTTGAGGGGGTCAGTGGCCAATAGGAGGCGTCCTGGTGCCAGGAGACCGTCGTGCCGTCATTGGGCAGCTTGCAAAAATAATGCGCGGCCAGGCCGATGATCTCGGGTCCGAGCAGGTCGCTGACACAGGCGATGATCTTATGATGATGCATCAGGTCGTAAACGTTGGCGTATTTTAGGTGCCCGGAACTGAGGGTGAAGCTGCCGAGACCGGCGGCCTCGGCCTTGGCTAACTGTTCGTCGAAGAACGCCCGGTGCCCGATGATCTCGGCCTCGTCGCAGACCTGAATGCCCTTCAAATAGCCGTCGCGGTTAAAGGCAGCGACATCCTCGGCTGAGAGGGTTGTGGAATTTTCTACCTGGCTGGGATAGAAGCGTAGGTCGCGGTCCATCGCCCGCAATTCGTCGTGGCTGGGGTTGCTCTTGAAAGCATTGATGATCTGGCGGGTCATGGGACACCTTTCCTGGCAGTGTATTTCCTCGGAATAAAACGCAATGTACACATCGCTTCAAGTGTGGCCGACGCGTAAGTGCGGTGACGCGCTAACCGCAAAGAAGAAGGATTTGCGGGCTCATCTGCGTTATGCATTCCACTCGAGAAAGTGCCGGCGCACGCCGGTGATGGAGCGCTCTGGACTCGCGAGCCCTGCGGTCAAAAAGGCGCGGCAGCGGGCCTCGTGCTCGGCATCGCGCGGCGCAGCGGGCATCAGGCCACTGGCCGGGTCGTAGACGGACTGATGCGGGCCGCTGCCGTCGGTGTAGAAGATCTTATTGACGATGCGGCGGGTGGTATTGTCTTTGATGCGGCGTTCACCCGGCGGGTTGCCGCCTTCGAGGCAGATAAAGATCAGCAAATTGATCGCGCGGAACTGATCCTCGGGGACCTGGTTTTCGCCGACCATCTGGCCATGGATCTCGTCGAGGTCGTCGGCGTGCACGTTGGCGACCAGTATGTGGCCCTGGGCGGAATGCGCGAAGAAGTCGCGCACGTCTTGGCCCCAAAGGTAGGTCGGCGGCGGGTGGTCGCTGAGCTCGGTGGAGATGATGCAGTGGCGGCCCTCGCCGATCTCGGCTACGGCGTCGGGCAAGGCGATTTTAAACGCCAGATCATCGGGCACAAAGCTGAGCAATGTATGCATGGTGGTGGTTTTGCCGATGCCGCCGGGGCCCGAGCCGGTGATATACGAGGCTCCGCGCGACACGAGCGAGACCAACCACGCCGCCAATTCGAGATCGACCGTGGAGATTTCGATAAGATCCAATAAGGAGCGGGACAGCTCTTCGTCTTCGGGGTGGCTGATCTTTTTTAGGACACCTTGGCCGGAGTCGCTCATTTTACCTCTTGCCCAGTTGTAGATGTGCGGTTAATAGTCGTAGAATGTGCATCCGCGCCTGGTAAGTTTAAACGCTTCTGCTGTTCACGCCAAAAAAGAAGATAGAGGATAGCTGTTGCGCCACCGCAACCAATGGGTATAGCCCGTCTATTCGCCTACGAAATCGGCTTGCGTTCCGTCTCAATTGATCCCTGCCAGAAGGCGATGCGTTCGCGTTTCCAGGTATAGGTGATGGCCATGCCGGTCTCGGTGGCTATGATTGCCGGATATGAATATTCTCCCTCGTCGATCTCTAGATCCAAACGGCGCGGCCAGGTTTGGCCATTGTCGGTCGAAAGCAAGATGCAGATCGGCGTGCGGCCTTTCTCTATCGGGTTACAGACCAGCGCCAGCGTTCCATCGTTGAGGCGTGCCAGGTCGAGGCCGCTATTGTTGTTGGGCAAATCCGTCGTGTAGAGCGGCGACCAACTGCGGCCGCCGTTCGATGAATCGCTGCGGCCGATTTTCCCACAGGTGGTGCGCACGAGCATATGCACCTGCTCCGGCGCCGATTCCCAGAGCGTGGGTTGGATCGCGCCGTGGCCGGTAAAGACGGCGCGATCGCGGTCGACGAGATCGCTGGCCGTCCAGGTTTGACCTAGGTCTTCGCTGCGGTCGACGAAGACATCCCAGCCATCTTTTTCTAACGATGCACCGGCGAGCCAAGCGCCGTCGCCAAGGATGATCATCTTGTTTTTGACTGGTCCGCGCCCGCCTCGGTCTCTCGCTACCAACTCGCGCGGCTCGGTCCAGTGTTGGCCGCCGTCATCCGATTCGACCAGCCAGGTTTCCCAATCGGGAATCGTTACGCCGACCTTGAAGAATAGGTAGACGCGACCGTCTTCGTCGATATGGAGGACTGGGTTCCAATGCGCGTCGTCGCGTGTTTTGGCCAGTAGACGTGGAGTCGACCATTGTCCCTGTTGGTAATCGGCGCCCCAGATCCCGACATCGGCGCTACTTTCTTTGCTACCGCCGAACCACGCGGCTAAAAAAGTGTGATCGGCGAACTGGACCAATGTTGAGGCGTGGCATTGTGCGAAGGGGCGTTTGTCGGCGAAGATGTGTTGTATGGCGGTAGCAGGTGTCGCGGTCATGGTTTGGCCTTATTGGCTAATTTATAGACCCCGGCGACATACTGGTCGCCGGGGTCTATAACCTATAAGCGTATAAAACCACGGGCAAATAA
>JAPKDI010000178.1 GCA_026421105.1 Alphaproteobacteria bacterium
AAGTCGGCATCGACTACACCGTCGTCGCCTGGCCCGGCATCCGCACCGTCCTCGGCCGCAGCAGCGGCGCCATCTGCCTCGGCTTTCTCTTTGTAGATCGCCTCGCCGAGTTTCATGGACGCCGTGATCGTGGTTTCGGTCTTCTTCTGGATCTCATCTTTATCCTCGCCGTCTTTCACAGCGCGCAACTCGTCCATAGCGGCCTCGATGCCCGCCTTGTCGCTGTCACTGACCTTGTCACCATGCTCTTTGAGGTTGCGCTCGGTCGTGTGAATGACAGCTTCGGCCTGGTTTTTAGTCTCGACGAGCTCGCGCTTCTCTTTGTCTTCCAACGAATGGGCTTCGGCATCCTCGACCATTTGTTCGATGTCCGCGTCGGACAATCCACCCGAGGCCTGGATGCGCACTTGCTGCTCCTTGCCGGTGCCCTTGTCCTTGGCCGACACGTTGACGATTCCGTTGGCGTCAATGTCGAAGGTCACCTCGACCTGCGGCACCCCGCGTGGAGCCGTGGGAATACCGACAAGGTCAAACTGACCCAACATCTTGTTGTCGGTTACCATTTCACGTTCGCCCTGCGCGACCCGGATGGTCACAGCCGACTGATTATCTTCGGCGGTCGAAAAGACCTGCGATTTGCGAGTCGGGATCGTTGTATTGCGATCGATCAGGCGGGTGAACACGCCGCCCAATGTCTCAATGCCGAGCGACAACGGCGTCACGTCGAGCAACAAAACATCTTTCACATCGCCAGCCAACACGCCGGCCTGAATAGCGGCGCCCATCGCCACGACCTCGTCGGGGTTCACGCCCTTGTGGGGCTCGCGACCGAAGAATTTCTTCACCGTTTCGATGACCTTCGGCATACGCGTCATGCCGCCGACTAGCACCACTTCATCAATTTCACCCGCGCTCAAGCCGGCGTCCTTGAGGGCCTTCCTGCACGGCTCGACTGTGCGCTGAATGAGCTCGTCCACCAACGCTTCTAGTTTGGCGCGGGTGAGCTTCATGGTCAGATGCTTGGGACCGGACGCGTCGGCGGTGATGAACGGAAGGTTCACTTCCGTTTGCGCCGAACTGGAGAGCTCGATCTTGGCTTTCTCTGATGCCTCTTTTAGGCGCTGCAGGGCCAACTTGTCAGTGCGCAGGTCAATGCCTTGCTCTTTCTGGAATTCATCAGCGAGGTAGTTCATCAGCCGCATATCGAAATCTTCGCCGCCCAAGAAGGTGTCGCCGTTGGTCGACTTCACTTCAAACACGCCGTCGCCGATTTCGAGAACTGAGACGTCAAACGTGCCGCCGCCGAGATCGTATACGGCGATCATCTTGCCTTCGTTCTTGTCGAGCCCATACGCCAGCGCTGCCGCGGTGGGTTCGTTGATGATGCGTAGTACTTCAAGGCCGGCGATCTTGCCCGCGTCCTTGGTAGCTTGGCGCTGGGCATCATTGAAGTAGGCCGGGACCGTGATGACCGCCTGCTCGACCTTGTCGCCAAGGTAGCTCTCGGCGGTCTCTTTCATCTTTTGCAGGATGAACGCGGAAACCTGACTTGGAGAATATTTCTCGCCGCGCGCCTGAACCCATGCGTCGCCATTGGTGCCCTTGACGATCTTGTACGGCACCATGTCCTTATCTTTGGAAGTAACCGGATCGGCAAAGGTGCGGCCGATGAGCCGTTTGATCGCAAACAGTGTGTCTTCGGGGTTGGTGACGGCCTGCCGTTTGGCGGCCTGTCCGACCAGGCGCTCTTCCTCTTCGGTGAACGCGACCATCGATGGGGTGGTCCGGGCGCCTTCGGCGTTCTCAATAACCTTGACGTCGCCGCCCTCCATGATCGCGACGCACGAGTTCGTGGTGCCGAGATCGATACCGATAACTTTGCTCATGTCTTCACTCCTAATTCGGCGAATCCGCCTTTGGGCCCCAATTCGGCAGCCCGGGTGTGGATCCCCTGCGGGAACATCCGCTATGGCCGAGGGTTATATAGGCTCCGAATCCGGCCCGACAAGCGCCGCGGGGCCGGTTTGGGGACAAAAATAGCCTCCAAAGAGCCAAATTCGTTGACCTCAGTGCTTAGGTCGCGCGCCTCGAGTGGTGGCCGTGGTAACGCGCCTCAATTGCATCCCAGATCTCGGCCTCCAGCTTGACCCCGTTGAAGCGGTTGGTCTCCTGGATGCCCGTGGGCGAGGTGACGTTGATCTCCGTCAGATATTTGCCGCCGATGACGTCGATTCCTACAAAAACCAGGCCGCGTTCCTGAAGTGCCGGGCCGATCGCCGCGCAAATATCCATCTCGGACGGTGTGATCTCGGTTTTCAGCGGCCTGCCGCCGACATGCATATTGGCGCGCACCTCGCCCTTTGCTGGCACTCGGTTGATCGCACCGGCAGCCCGACCGTCGATCAGGATGATGCGCTTATCGCCCTCGCGCACTTCGGGTAGGTAGCGTTGGACGATGACCGGCTCGCGGAACATCTCGGTGAACATCTCCATCAGCGCCGAGAGATTCTCGTCCTCCGGCCGCAGGCGAAACACCCCGGCGCCGCCGTTCCCGAACAGCGGCTTGACGATGATGTCTTTGTGTTTGGCACGGAAATCGCGGATCTCCTCCATGTCGGAGGTGATCAACGTCGGCGGCATGACTTGCGGGAAATGAGTTACGAACAGTTTTTCCGGCGCATTACGGACATGTACAGGATCGTTCACCACCAGCGTATCGGGGTGCACATGCTCCAGAATGTGGGTCGCTGTGATGTAAGACATGTCGAACGGCGGGTCCTGACGCATCAGGACAACGTCGAGTGTGGCAAGGTCGATCACCTCGGGCGCGCCAAGGCTGTGGTGGTTGCCCTTTTCGTCGCGGACTTGCAGCGGCTGGGCGCGGGCAAACGCGCGCCCGTCACGCAAAAATAGATCCCGTGGCAAGTAGTGAAAGAGGCCATGGCCGCGCGCCTGCGCTTCGAGGGCCAACACGAAGGTCGAGTCCGCGGCGATATCAACGCTGGCGATGTGATCCATTTGGATGGCGACAGCTAGGCTCATGGCGTTCCAGGTTGTTGGATGGCGGACGCGCTCAGTTCAGGCGCGATTTGATCTTTTGTACCAGCATCGCGGCGTCGTTGCGCAGCTCCTCGTTGCCAGCCATGCCGTAGTAGTGCTCGGCGGATCTAATGGCGTCTTTGACGCGCCCGCAGGCGACCTGGAGAACACCGAGTTCTCGCCACAACGCAGCCTCGACCGGCGCGAAGAGCAACATGCGCTCGACAAGCTCTGCGGCACGGTCGAAGCGACGTTGTTGGACCGCCCGCGACTTCATGTTGTTCTGCAGGCGCAGCAAAATGCCGCGTTTGCTGACCGATTGATAATGTTCCGGCCGTAAGCCGGCGTCGCCATCAAAAGACTTGAGCAAGTCGCGCATCTTCGGTGTTGTCAGGACTGCGCCGGCGTTAAACGGATCGATCACAACACGCTCGGTTTCATGGTGGAGTCGAATCAAAAAATGGTAGGGAAACGACAGGCCAACGACGCGCCAGTCCACGGTTTTCGCAGCGTGGATCAGCAAAATGGCGAGGCTCACCGGCAATCCCTTGCGCCGATCAATGACTCGAATGAGATTGGCGTTCTGCTCATCATCATAGGTTTGGTCGTCGCCGGCGTAGCCCTGCCCGATGACCAGGTTCTGCAACGCGGCGGTCTTTCCGGCGAGGGTGTCTGCTGTGCCCCCAAGGGCGGCGCTCAATTCAGCCAAATGACTTTCGTAGCGGGCAAGCCCAACCTGTGGTCGATCGAGCGCGGCTAGCCAAAGGGCAGCATGCCCGAGGTCGATTGCGCCATCGTCGCACGTGCCGAGGGCGCCGAGGCGTTCGCGCAAGTCTTGGGGGTAGGGTGCGACGTCGCTCACGAACCGCGCCGGGCATCGTCCTTGAGGACAACGAAACTCACCACGCGCACCACGCCCTTAATGTTGCTTGCATGACCAGTGACGCGTTCTAGTTC
>JAPKDI010000179.1 GCA_026421105.1 Alphaproteobacteria bacterium
GCCTTTGAGCTGGGGTTTAGCCTCTACTGGGCGCACGTCGTGACGGAGACAAACCTGCCGCATTTGGCAGAAGGGGATGAACTCGAGCGGCAAAAGCGGCTGCTAAGGAAGGCGGGGGAAGAAATCGACGACTGGTACGCCAAGCTGCCGCTGTACCCGTGCCCTTTCCTGGAAGGCTTGAGCGACTGGCACAATGTTTGGCTGGACCACCCGCAGGCCGGCCCGTACTGGCAGCAGCTCAATATCGAAAAATTCCACGACCAGACCGAAACTCCCACCTACCACCAAGGCGCCTGGTTCGACATCTTTTTAGCCGGCACGCTCAAGAATTACCTCGGTATGAAGCACCAGGCCCGCACCGAAGAAGCACGCCGCAGCCAAAAGCTCATTATCGGCCCGTGGATTCACGGAGCGCCCAATATTAACAAACACGTCGTCGGCGAGTTTGATTTTGGGGCCGACGCCGCCAAAGACTTCAACCAGATGCGCCTGCCCTGGTTTGACTACTGGCTCAAGGGCATCGCTAATGGCGTTATGGACGAACCGCCGGTACAAATTTTTGTTATGGGCCGCAACCAGTGGCGCGCTGAGGAGGACTGGCCCTTACCCGATACGTGCTATACTAATTATTACCTACACGGCGGCCACAGCGGCAGCATTGACTCGCTGAACGACGGCACGCTAGCCTCGGCACCGCCGCTGGCAAGTGAAAACCCGGACAGTTTTCTGTACGACCCGGTAAATCCCGTGCCGACGCTAGCGGGCAATACCCTGGGGATACCCAGTGGCGTGGTTGACCAACGCCCGGTCGACGCGCAGTGCCTCACCTTTACCAGCGAACCGCTGGCAGAGGAATTAGAGGTCACCGGGCCGGTACAGGCCATACTCTACGGGATGTCCTCGGCGCCCGACACCGACTGGGTCGTGCGGCTAACCGATGTGCATCCGGACGGCTACTCGCGGCCGTTGTGTGACGGCATCTTGAGGGCACGCTACCGGGAATCGTTTGAGCAGGAGCGCTTGCTTGAGCCGGGACAGATCTATCGTTTCGAAGTCGATTTGTGGGCGACGAGTAATGTGTTTTTAGAGGGGCACCGCATCCGAGTGGTCATAACCAGCAGTAGCTTTCCCCGCTTTGACCGCAACCTCAATACCGGCGGCCCCATTCATAAGGAGGCGGCGGGACAGATAGCGATAAACACCGTTCTACACGATGTCCTTAGACCTTCACACCTGGTGCTGCCGGTAATTCCGCCACGGTGAGACCTAAGGCCGTGGGAATCGCCGCGCCGAGGCATGGTTTTTTTGCGGTAGTGTTGTTTTGATTCGTGGTTCACGATGTCCTTAGACCTTCACACCTGGTGCTGTATACGCTGTGGCCCGGCTCCCGGCGGCCCGAGTCGCGTATCCGACGGCATTGATGATCGTCGGTACGCTTGTCCGTATACGCTCATGGCTTGATGCGCGTGAATGCCCGCGCGGGATTCGTCACCAGCATTGTGTGTACCGCCTCTTCGCTGACACCGCGCTCGTGCAGCATGGGAACGAAGATCTCGAGCAGGTAGCCATATCCTTTGCCGCCCTGGTACTTCAAGTGGTTGAGCATGCAGATGTCCTCAGACAGTAGGATGCGATCGGTGAATCCCTCCTTGACGAGAGCGGCAACGTTGTCAGCCCGCACCCATTCCGGCTGGTAATCGATGTAGCCGATGTTATCGACTTCAACGTATACGCCCTTTTCGGCGATGGGTAGCACGTGTTCGACTCCCCGTCGGTCGCCGAGATGGCCAATGATCACCTTCGATAGATCAGCGCCGAATTCTTTCAGCATGGAGATCTGCTCGAGGGCGAGCGTGCCCCATCGCGTCGTGTGCGTCGTGATCGCCACGCCTGTGCGCGCCTGTGCGAGCGCCCCAGCTCGGAACACCCGCTCCTCGCCGGGCTTGATGAAATGCCTGCCGGTGCCGAGTTCGCCGATGAATCCGGCTCGGATGCCCGTGTCACCGACACCCTCCTCAATCTCTTTGACTAGCACATCTGCTAATTCCCAACTTGTCTTTTCCTCGACGATTGGTGGGTAGGCAAATTCGCGATACCAGCCGCACCCCATGATGACGTTGACCTTCGCGGCGCGCGCGATACGAGCCAGCCCTTCGGGGTTGCGGCCGATCTCGTCCAGTGTCACCTCGCAGATCGTCTTGCCGCCGCGGCTCGTGAACTCTCCTAACTCTTCGATCATCATCTGCTCATCGTCGATGACGAACTCATACCCGCCGTAGTGGTCGTAGGCGTCAAGCAGCAAGTGCTCGTGAGTCTGCGTGATACCCATTTCACCGGGTGCGATCGGACCGAGCACCGAGATCACTTCTTCAGCCATACGTGTAGACTCTCTCTTTCGTCAGGGTGAGTTCCCAACGGCGCGATCACAGCGCAGTCGCGGGACAAGACAAATCACATGGAGGCTTTGATACGCCCCCATGCAATCAATTCAATTGCTGAGCCGACATCTCTGCCCTCTGCGTCGAGCAGAAGGCGGTCGACCGCCAGGCCTTCAAAATATGAGATCGGTTTCACGAAACCCCCTTGCCAAGGGCAACAACCTAAGGAAAGCGCCAATTGGTCGGGATCGTCCGCGCCGGCCGGAGAGAACCCACGCCGAAGTCTTCAAAAGCTCGGCCCTGGTTTGGAATCGAACGAACGACGAATTCTCCGAAGAGTTCCAAGAATCAAAGCGCCATTGGCAATCAGGCGTGCATCACCTGGCCGCCGTCGACATTGATCGTCTGGCCGGTGATGTTCGCGGCATGATGCGAGGCGAGGAAGACCGCCATGGCAGCGCATTCTTCGGGTTGTTGCCATCGCCCCAGGGGAGACACTACCGCAATCTTCTTTTCCGCCCAGGCGTCATAGGTCACGCGTTCGGCCTCCGGCAACTGCGCCTGGTTTGCAGCCCAGATGGACTTGTTCAGCTCGGTCTTCACCATCCCCGGCGAAAGGGCGTTCGCGCGCGCGCCGTGCGGCGCCAGATCTTTGGCGACGCATTGCATAAAATTGATCAGTCCCGCCTTGGTGGCACTGTAGGCAGGGTCCGTCTGAGAGCCCATTTGCCCGGCGACGGAAACGAGAAAGAGCATCGAGCAGCCCGGGCGTTCGATCAATTTCGGAGCAAACGCATGCGCCGCATTCACCGCGCCAATGAGATTGATCTCGATCACGCGCGCCCAATCGCCCGGATCCAGATTCCAGAATGGAAAACCAAACTTCCCCGAGGCCGCGCCGACCGAAAAAATCATATGATCGACGACATCGAAACTATCGGCGAATGCTTGAACGGCCGCGCAGTCTGTGACATCGCCGGACACGATATCGCCAGCCTCTTTCAATGGCTCAGGCTCCGTGTCGCGATCGAAGCCCGCGACACGCGCCCCTTCCGCGAGGAATCCGTCCGCGATTGCCCGGCCAATGCCCCGAGCCGCTCCAAACACCGCCACTTGTTTGCCCGTCATTCTCAAATCCATATTCTTGATTCTCCCCGTTTAATCGCGGCGTCTTTCAGTGACGTGACATAGCAGCCGAGGCAAATGACGAAGTTGTTCATCGCGTAGCGCGATTCATTGCCGGCCTTGTGAATCTCCTTCTGAACGCGCTGCAGAAGGAGATTCAACGCCGGCAGATCGAAATCCTCATCGGCGGTGATGGAAACGAGCGAGGCGATGGTGTTCCAGCCGATCGCCGCGGTCTCGTCTTTTTTTGCGTTGATCCACTCCCGATCCAGATCCCACCGGTGTTTACTCTCGGCGGCGATCCAGGACACGCCCGATCCGGTCAAGGCGCCCGTATTCTATCCCCTAGGAACGCAGGGTGTATAGGAAATATAAAGGTTCTTTTAGGACGTCGGGTCAAGCGATATGGGCGTCTGATTGCCCTATTTTCTGCCACGTTCGCGCCTTTAGGTGGCCCCTCTTTTAGGCTCGGTCGATCCGATGGACGAATGG
>JAPKDI010000180.1 GCA_026421105.1 Alphaproteobacteria bacterium
AGTTGGTTGTAGGCCATCGTGAATTTGGCATCATCCGCCGCAATGGCGAGATCGGCCGCCAAAGCAAAACTCAAACCGATGCCAGCAGCTGCGCCCTGCACTTGTGCCAAGACAGGCTTGGGCATGCGCATCATCGTAAGCAGACCAACGTGGACCTGGTTGAGGAATGTCCGGTAGTGGCGAAACCTCTTTTCCGCTGTCCAAGTGATCATGTCCTTAAACATCTTGATATCACCACCAGCACAGAAGTGATCACCAGCGCCAGCAAGAATGACGCAACGAACTGTGTCATCCGCCTCGATCGCATTCATATGCGCAATGTATTCGAGCGCTACGTCGTCATTGAACGCATTCAGGACCTCGGGGCGGTTGAAGGTGACCCGCGCCAACCCGTCTTCGACTTGCAAAGTTACGACGTCAGCCACTGATTATGCTCCCATGAGTTCAGGTTCGATCGCATACAATGTGTCCGCCCCGCGTGTCACTGGCCCGAGCAGGGCCGCCGCCTGCGGGAGAACTTGCTCTGCAAAAAATCTAGCCGTGACAATCTTGTTTCGATAAAATCCAGTATTATCCCCGCTTTCGTTCAGAGCACGATGGGCAGCGAGTGCGCTTCGCGCCAACATAAAACTGCCCGCCACGGTCCCAAACATCCGCAGGTAGCTCGTTGCCCCGGCAGCGGCGTCGTCATAATTGCGCGCCATGGCTTCACGCAACCACGCGGTCGCCGACTCAAGTGCATCCACACCCGCACCAAGCGCCGAACCGATCGTAGCCAAATGGCCGTCGGCATCTTTTTCTTCGCGGAGTGCGGCGCAGATCGCGCGAATATCGACCAGATAGTCATCGAGAGATTTACCCCCCATCTGCATCATTTTCCGTCCGACCAGATCGAGCGCCTGAATGCCGTTCGTGCCCTCATAAATGGGCGCAATCCGCGCGTCGCGATAATGCTGGGCCGCGCCGGTTTCCTCGATGAAGCCCATCCCACCGTGTACCTGTACGCCAAGAGACGCGATATCGACGCCCATATCGGTGCACCACGCCTTCACAACGGGGGTCAGCAAATCGACACGTGCCTGATTGTCTGCACGGACGGCTTCATCGGGGTGGTGCTTGGCGATGTCGTAGGCAATGCCCGCCGACAGCGCAACGCCTCGCATTGCTTCCACCGTTGCCTTCATTGTCATCAGCATCCGCCGCACGTCCGGGTGCTCGATGATAGGTGCGTCGACATCCGCGGGTTGACCCGGCCGGCGGCCCTGCTTGCGCTCGCGCGCATAGTCGAGCGCTTGCTGATATGCCCGGTCTGCAATGGCAACACCTTCGATGCCAACCATCAGACGGGCATGGTTCATCATGGTGAACATGCAACTCATGCCCTTGTTTTCTTCGCCAACCAGCCAGCCGATCGCGCCATCATTGTCACCGTATGACATCACCGCGGTCGGGCTGGCATGAATGCCAAGCTTATGCTCTAGAGAAACGCATCTCAGGTCGTTACGCCCGCCAAGGCTGCCGTCATCGTTGACCATGTATTTAGGTACGAGGAAGAGCGAAATTCCTTTGGTTCCCGGCGGACTTCCCGGCGTGCGCGCGAGGACTAAATGAACGATGTTTTCTGTCAGGTCATGATCGCCATAAGTGATGTAGATCTTGGTGCCACGGATACGAAAGCTCCCATCGTCCTGCGGCTCGGCACGACTCTTCAGCGCACCGACGTCGGAGCCAGCATGAGGTTCGGTAAGGTTCATGGTACCGGTCCACTCACCGGTCACGAGCTTTTCGAGATACCTGTCCCGCAACGCGGGTGTCGCATGCTTCATCAGCGCTTCAACCGCGCCCGTGGTCAGCAGAGGGCACAAACTAAACGCCAGATTCGACGACGTGATCATCTCATTGACCGCAAGTCCAACCGTGAACGGCAAGCCCTGACCGCCAATCGCCTCAGGAAAAGCGAGGCCGTTCCAACCCCCGTCGATAAATGTCTGATAGGCGGCCTTGAACCCGTCGGGAGTTTTCACCTCTCCGTCGACCAACTGACTTCCTTGCTTATCCCCAGTGCTGTTAAGGATGCCGATCGCCCCAGCAGCCATTTTTCCGGCCTCTTCCAAGATGGCCTCTACGACGTCGGGCGTCGCAGCCTCGAGGCCCGGTAGCTGGCTCAACTGGGCCGCATCCAAGACTTCATTCAAGACAAAGCGCATGTCGAGAAGAGGCGCCTGATAATCTGCCATGGGTTATCCTTATCTGCTCACCGCGGCGCGCGTGGCGCCGTTAATCCGGGGTTTCGGGAAGGTAGCCAGAAGGCGCCAAGCGTGCAATCACGGCGTTTTAGCCTTAGAGAGCCTACCCGTTATGCCTTGACGGCCCTCAAACCGTAGGTCCAACGTGCGGCGCATCTATTAGACAAGTGACGACCATGCCAATCTACGCACCAATCAAAGGGAACGTTGACGCCGCTGCCGCTATGTTGCGCCAGGGCGAGCTCGCTGCGTTTCCAACTGAGACGGTCTACGGCCTCGGTGCCGACGCGACCAATGACCAGGCGGTCGCACAGGTATTTGCAGTCAAGCGTCGACCCGAATTCAACCCATTAATCGTCCACATCAATAACCCAGATGACGCGGGGTCGCTCGCGATACTCGACGACCGCGCTGAGCTCCTGGCAGCCACGTTTTGGCCCGGACCACTCACGCTTGTCCTGCCTCGAACGGCGAGCTGCCCGGTCTCACCCCTGGCGTCAGCCGGCCTGGGAACGATAGCCGTCCGGACGCCGGACCATCCAGTCGCCCAGATGCTTCTATCGGCCTTTGGCGGACCGCTGGTGGCCCCAAGCGCGAATGCCTCAGGCCAACTCAGCCCCACCGCCGCCAAGCATGTTGAACGTAGTTTCGGTGATGACGTTCGTGTGATTCTTGATGGCGGCCCCTGTCGTATTGGACTTGAGTCGACGGTCGTTGGCTGCTTTCAAAATGCGGTTTGGCTGCTGCGCCCTGGTGGGATCGAAAACGAAGCGATCGAAGATTTGGTGGGCGTGCGCCTTCGTGAGGCATTGCCGAGCGACTCGATCCGTGCGCCCGGTCAGTTGCAGAGCCATTACGCACCGAACTTGCCCTTGCGTTTGAACGCAACCACGGTTGCTGCAGGCGAAGCGCTGTTGGCCTTCGGGCCCTGCGTCCCGAGCGGTGCGGCGACGGTCCAAAATCTAAGCGAAACGGCGAACTTGCAGGAGGCCGCAGCCCACCTTTTTGCCATGCTCCACGAACTTGATCGTCCCGACTTCGATAGCATTGCCGTTGCGCCAATACCGAACACCGGCCTGGGAATCGCAATCAATGACCGACTTCGCCGCGCGGTAGCCCTGTGACAAATTCCGCCAGCATCGATCCGGCCCTGCTGGATCGGCTAAAGGCCGCCGCTGGTCTAAGTGGATGGATCGACGACGCGATCGCTATCGATCCTTATGTCACTGACCAGCGGAGTTTGTATCGAGGAAAGACGCCGCTCGTTCTTTTGCCACGCAGCGTCGACGCAGTCGCAGAAATTGTGGCGATTTGTCACGACACCACAACACCTTTGGTTCCTCAAGGCGGCAACACAAGCCTTGTCGGCGGCAGTGTTCCCTTCGAGGAAGGAGGAGAGATCCTGCTCTCGCTCTCAAAGCTAAACCGAATCCGATCGATCTCCGCAGCAAATAACAGTATGTCCGTGGACGCGGGGTGTGTGCTTGCCAATATCCAAGCGGCCGCGCAGGAGGTCGATCGCCTCTTCCCGCTGAGCCTTGCGGCGGAGGGTTCGTGCCAAATCGGCGGCAATCTCTCGACAAACGCGGGAGGCACGAACGTGCTGCGCTACGGCAATGCCCGCGACCTAGTTCTTGGGCTAGAGGTTGTTTTGCCCACAGGTGAGATCTGGGATGGAATGCGCACGTTGCGCAAAGACAATACCGGCTACGCCCTCAAGCACCTTTTCATCGG
>JAPKDI010000181.1 GCA_026421105.1 Alphaproteobacteria bacterium
CAGCTGGATCTCGCGAGTTGCGGTGGCAGCGATCTGACGAGGAACTTTGGGAGCCACGCTGATATCACGAATCTTCGCGGAGGCGGGCGGGATCAAGTCATCAACCGGAGCTGCCGTCGGCGGTGCGCCCGGTGCTTGATCGAACGCGGACCAGGAAAGCGACGACAACGCCGGCGCATTCGCCGGGATTGGTACCGGAATGGGCGCAAGCGATGCAACAACGACGGGCTGGATTGGGGCAGCCGTTGGTTCAGGGATCGGGGCCAACGGCGCGGGGAGTTCTATGATTTTCTCGGGCCAAGCGGTGCCGGCGGGCACGGCTGCGAGGGAAATGGACCCGTCCAAACCAAGCGCAGTGTTTGCCTGACAAATCAGCTCGCCCCGGGTCGCGCGGAACATTTTGCAGTCGCGTTGGGCGACGGAAGACAAGGCATGGTCGGGCAACGTCTTGCCCGTCTGCATAAAGCTCACCCCACTCAACGCCAAAGAGGCCATCGTGATTATCGGCGGGGCCACGCAAGCCGGTAGCGCGAGGCAGAACGCGAGGATGACGATTTTCTTCATAAGTATCCCAGGACTTGTGTCCAAGAGGTGGCGCCAGACTAGATGTTGAATCAAGCTGAGTCTCACGTCCAGAAAAAATTTTCTTTAATTCAGCTTCTTATAGGAAGATTCTAAGAAACAAGTTGCGTTATCCCGACTAGAGAGCTCTGAATCAACGCTTCCTAGATATTGATTTCGGCGCACCATTTGCGACCCTAGACGGGCCCCTGCCCCTGCCCCATTGTATCTCGCCCGACGCCCATGGATTGGCCCAAAATGAGCGCTGACACGAACCGCCCTGACCTGACGGGCCAGCTTCAGATGTGGGGCGCGACGGCGCTGATCGCGACCTCGTTTCCTGTGGGCCAGGCAATCACGCAAGGCCTCGACCCAGCGGTACTAACCTTCATGCGATTCGCGATTGCTGCGATGCTGTTCGCGCCCATCATCGCGTGGCGCTATGGACTGAAGTGGCCGGGCTGGCGCGCTATGGCGGGCTATGCCGCAATTAGTTTCTGCATGACTGGGTTTTTCTGGTCGATGTTCGAAGCGCTGCGCTACACCACCGCTATCAGCACTGGAACGATCTTTGTTCTGATTCCCAGCATCGCGGCGGTGTATAGCTTTCTCCTGCTCGGCGACCGGCTGGGACGTTACAAACTAACGGCGCTGGCGCTTGGCATCCTCGGCGCCGTGTGGGTAATTTTCCGTGGTGACCTTGACCGACTGCTGGGACTACAGTTCAACCGCGGGGACATGATCTTCCTGGCCGGCTGCTTCCTTATGGCGGGCTATGGCCCGCTGATCAAGAAACTCCACCGCCAAGAGCCGCCGGCGGTGATCTCATTTTGGTCTGTGGCGACGGGTTGCGTTTGGTTGGCGTTGTTCTCAAACGTCAAGCTGTTCACGACGGACTGGACCGCGATCAGCGGCGGTGTGCTGATCGGTGTGATCTACCTTGCGATTCTCACGACGATCCTGAGCACATTCTTGTTTCAAGCCGCCGCCATCAAACTCGGGCCTAATCGCGTCGCAGCCTACTACTACTTGAATCCATTGTTGGTGCTGGTCATCGACTTCGCTGTCGGCAAAGGGTTGCCACCGCTGCGAATTCTTCCGGGTGTTGCGATCGCTTTGGCAGCGACATTCGTGCTGGCAAGAGCCGTACGGCAAAAGCCCGCCACGCCCTAATTCGCAAGGGTTGCTAATTGGTGGGCCCACCCAATGGGCTTTGCGGGTTTCTTCGACGTCCGTATAGATGATGGTGGCAATGATGTGCGGCGCGCGGCGCCTAACGGTGGGCCCCGAAGATAATCCCGCGCCCAAGGTTTGAGAGATCAGGATCGTCCTGAACCTCTGGAAAGGCCGGGTTGCCGTCTTGACCGATTGTCATCCATACCGCGTTGGCGTTTTGCGATGGGAAGCCCGCATCGCGCATCAGATCGTGCGGCTCCAGGTCATGCAGCTTGCCCCAGTATGGTTCGGCGTTATTCCGCGTATCCCAATCGTGCATGAACTGATCGTGCAGGTTCAGGCCAATATTGAATTGTGGATCGGCGTGCATGGTAACGCCGCCCGGTGCGAGTAACCGGTTGGCCTCTTTGAGGATGTTCTTGGTAGCTTGAGTTGCGGTTTCATGCAGCAACCCGTGCGAGACTACGAGATCGAAATGGCCATCGGGAAACACGGTGCCCTCGGCGCTTTGTTGCATGTAGTGGACCTTCTTGCCGAAATATTCGGCGCGCGCGTGGGCGTACCGCAGACTGGGCGCGCCGACGTCGATGGCATAGACCTCCGCATCGGGAAACGCGTCGACATAAGGCAACGTAGAGTTACCGATGGTACAACCCAGGTCGAGAATTCGTTTGGGGTTGAGATCAGGGTAGCGCTCCTTGATGTAAGCAAGCGTCGCGCGACCCTGGTACTCAAGAAATAGGCCGAACTTGTTGTCGGGTTGATCATCGATCGTGTGCGCCGCACGACCCAGCAACCCGGCCACGTAGTAGTACGCGCCACGATCATAGACCGCACCCGCAAACACATCATTCTCCGTAAGGTCGGTGTGGTAGCCGCCCGGCATGCAGTGAATGTCGATTTCGCCGTTATAGCGCGGCGTCTTGAGCGTGGGGTCCAACGTCAAGGTGCCCAACGGTTCGGCAATTTTTGCGCGCGAAATGAGTTCTGGAAGCTGGCGTTCAACAGTGTTTCCGGCCCCATCCCACAACATTTCTTGGATGGTGCGTGCCATCGCGCTCCACAGTTGGGTTGAGGGTTCGCGCTCCATGAGCTTGCGGACCTCGTGATGGTCCACGGGTGCACGGCCATGCTCTTTTTTGAATTGTGGCAGTGCCTTTTTCTCGTATACCGCTACGTCGACGGGATAAACGTCTTCTTCCATGTGGATCTTAAGATCGACCACAAAATGTTCGCGCGCCAACTCATCGTGCGCGGCCTGCGGCATCATGGGATGGGAAAAGGGCTGTTTCATCTCGGACCTCCGACGGGACCCCGAAGCTTACGTCCGTTCCAAGGTGGGGTCCATCAGCGCCACCTAACCTACGGTATCGCGATACATACCTTGCCGAAATGGCGGCCCGCAATGAGATATTCGTAGGCTTCGCGTGCCTCGGCCATTGGAAAGACATGATCCACCACCGCCTTAGTACGGTGCAGCGCCATCGCACGAAGCATGGTTGAGAGCCCTTCGGTGGTGCCGACCGTGACGCCTTGAAGACGTATGTTGCGCGACCCGATAAGTGGGATGAGCAGATCCGACCGGGCACCGGCCAACACCCCTACGAGGCTGACGATGCCGCCGGGGCGGATCGCGCGGAGTGTTTGTTTCATGGTGCCAGCACCGCCGACCTCCATCACGTGATCAACACCTTTGCCTCCCGTCAGGGCGAGCGCCGTCTTACCCCAATCCGGATCGGTAACATAGTTGATGGTGTGGTCCGCGCCGAGTGCGCGCACTCGTTCAAGTTTCGCATCACTTGATGAGGTCGCGATGACCTCCGCGCCGGCCAGCTTGGCAAATTGCAGGGCGAACAGCGACACGCCGCCGGTCCCCTGAACCAGCACCACGTCCCCCGGTTGCGTGGCACCCAGCGTGACGATGCCACTCCACGCGGTGAGGCCCGCGCAGGGAGTGCTGGCCGCCTCGACATCGGTCAGAGCGTCGGGTGTAGGCACAATGCCGGTTTCTTTAAAGACGCGCAGCTCGCACAGCGTGCCGTCTTGCGCGCGACCCAAATCATCGTCGAGCACTTCTTGGGTGGGTTCGCCGCCCACCCAACTTTGGAAGAAACTGGCGGTGACGCGGTCGCCCGGCTTGAACCGTGTGACCCCCTCGCCCACCTCGACCACCTCACCGGCACCGTCGGACAGCGGAATAAGGTCAG
>JAPKDI010000182.1 GCA_026421105.1 Alphaproteobacteria bacterium
ACGCAGTTTCGGGCCAAATAATGAGATCGCGGGTCTCGTGGCCGGGGGTCCGGCTAAGTTGCACATGGCGCAGCAAGTTGGTCTCGCGTTCACTAGCATCCCATTTCAGCTTTTGGGGGATGTTGGCTTGGACGATGCGAAGCCGCATGGCAGCCTCGCCGGTTGGCGTCGGCGCATGCTGTAGCGCGCCGTAAACCCCGAGCGCGCCGAAGATCACCAGAGCGCCAACGGCCGGCGCCGCCGTGTGCTGCGCCGACCGACCACGGGCGAGGGCCGCCGGGGCAGCTGCTGCAAAGACGGTGAGCAGTGACAGGCCGTACACGCCCATGAGCCCGGCCGCCGGTAGAACGGGTGCCACATCTATCCAGGTGTAGCCGACAAGGTTCCACGGAAAACCTGTGAAGACGTGCCCTCTGATCCACTCCGCGGCGGCCCACGCCACGGCGAGGGCAAGAACACGGGAGCCGCCCTCTGGCGCGATCTGGGTTGCGGTCCATGTTGCCGCACCGATCAAGAGGCCGAGGCCCCCCGGCAGGAGTACGAGGGCGAAGGGGATCATCCAGGCAAAACGGCCGGCATCGACCAGCAGCGGAAACGTGATCCAGTGCAGGCCCGCGACAAAAAAGCCAAAGCCGAACAGCCAGCCAATGATGAAACGTGCACGTCCCTCGGTGGCCCCGTCGAGAAGCCAGACAAGACCCGTAAAGGCGATGAGAAGGAGCGGAAAAAGGCTGAGTGGCTCAAGGCCACCAGCAGCCAAAACGCCAAGAACGAACGCTAGTCCATAGCGACGCAGACCCCGCCTCGCCGCGACCGCCGCGGCGAGGCGGGCAATCACGTACCCGGATCCGCCGCCGGATCTGCCGGGGTCACCTTGGTGATGCGCAAACGGCGGATGCGCCGCGCGTCAGCCTGGAGGACTTGGAATTCGACGCCGTGCGGATGCGAGATCACTTCGCCCCTTTGCGGCACACGGCCCGCCAGGGAGGCCACCACGCCGGCAATCGTTTCAACATCTTCATCTTGCTCGGCGGGCAAAAGGTCGACATGCAGTTTGGCTTCGACATCAACTGAAGGAGCGCGACCATCTACCTCTAGAACATCCGCCGACACCTCGACGATAAGTTCGGCCTCGTCTTCATCATGCTCGTCTTCAATGTCGCCGACGATCGATTCGACCAGGTCTTCAATTGTCACCAAACCATCGGTGCCGCCGTACTCGTCAATCACCAACGCCATGTGGAGCCGTCGGGTGCGCATGTTGAGAAGGAGGTCCGCGACGGGCATCGACGGCGGCACAAACATCACTTCGCGAACGATATCGTCGAGCCGAAACTGATCGCCCTTCCCCCAGTACTTTAGGAGATCCTTGATGTGAACCATGCCAATCACATGGTCGAGCGCGTCGCGATAAATTGGGATGCGCGAATGAAACTCGCGCTGGAAGATGTCAATCACGTCCGTAACTTGAGACTTCCTGTCGAGGGCAATGATGTCGGCACGCGGGATCATGACGTCCCCGACTTTGAGATCGCCGAACTTCACGAGATTGAGCAGGAGCGTGCGCTCCTCGGTGTCCATCTGGGCGCCGTCAGGGTGCTGCTCGATCAGCTCGCGTAGGTCATCTTCCAGCGATGCATCGCCATTGCCGCCGATGCCAAACGTTCGGAGCATGCCGCGCAGCGACCGGACCAATGGCGAATCGGTGGAAGCGGTTTGGGCGTCAGGGGATGGTTTGTTTTCGCTCATCGACGGCTGGCCTCGGGCACTTCGGCATAGGGGTCGCCGTAGCCGAGGCGCTCTAGTATAGCGCGTTCCAACGCCTCCATCGCTTCTGCGGCCGTTGGTTCGACATGATCGTGACCCAAAAGATGCAGCGCGCCGTGAACGATCAGATGGTGGGTATGGGCCGCCGCCGTTTTTCCTTGCGCCGCAGCCTCGGCAAGGACCGTTTCGCGCGCCAAGGCAATGTCGCCCAGGAACGTGCTTTGGTCCGGCGGTAGGGCCGCGGGGTCGCTGGGAAACGACAAGACATTTGTTGGCTTGTCCTGATTTCGGTAGGTCGCATTCATCGTGCGAACCGCGGCGTCATCGGTAAACAACAGGCCGACCGGTGCGGGTGGTTGATCGAGCAGCTCGAAGACAGCCAACAAGGCGCGATGGCACGCCGCGTCGAGATCAGCGAGCACATCGGTCCAACCATCATCCTCGATCCGAACATCAGCGAGATGATCTATTTCAGGAATTGCCGTCTTGCTTCTCATGAGCCTCATAGGCTTCAACCATGCGCGCCACCAAGGGGTGACGCACGACGTCGTTCTTTTCGAATTCTACGACACCAATGCCCTCGACACCCTCCAAGATGCCGGTGGCATCGCGTAGGCCGGATGCCTGACCACGCGGCAGATCAATTTGCGTGAGATCGCCCGTTACAATCATGCGGGCATTTTCACCAAGTCGGGTGAGCAACATCTTCATTTGCATTGGCGTGGTGTTCTGCGCTTCGTCAATAATGATGAAGGCATTGGACAAGGTGCGCCCGCGCATAAACGCGAGCGGTGCAATTTCGATCTCATTCGTTTCGAGACGACGCTCCACCTGTTCCGCCGGCAACATATCGTAGAGCGCGTCGTAAAGCGGTCGCAAATAGGGATCTACTTTTTCCCGCAGGTCGCCCGGCAAAAAGCCGAGACGTTCCCCAGCCTCGACCGCCGGCCGCGAGAGAATGATGCGACTGCGTTCGCCGCTCATCAGTGAGGACACCGCGGCCGCAACCGCAAGATAAGTCTTGCCGGTTCCGGCGGGGCCCAATGCGAAGACCAGGTCTCGCGATTGCATCAGTTCGAGATAGCGCTGCTGATTGGGTGAACGCGCCACGATGGTGCGTTGGCGTGTCCTAATCGACAGGGGATTGTGCGTGTCGGTTTGCCGTTCTTGTTCCATACGAATGGCGCCATCAACATCGCTTGGGCCGATGTCGAGCCCTTCTTTAATTCTCTGATATAGCCGGGTTAGTACGTGGCGAGCCATGTCGCGCGCAGCCAGTTTCCCATCGACGACCACGATATTTCCGCGCGACGACAAACGGACGCTAAGGCGTTGTTCTATGCGCGCGAGATAACGATCGTGCGGACCGAACAAGGCGGCCAGTAATTGGTTGTCCTCGAAAGTGACCACTGTGGAGTCGGCACCGAGTGCGTCGTCTGCGAGGGCCTCCGATTTCGGGGCGGTGTTGTTAGGCAGCGGGCGCTCCCGTCACGACGGGCACGCTGGTGAGGCGCCCCGTCAGGCTGTTCGACAAAACGTCATCGATGGCAACCGGCGCGATGGTCCCGATGAGGTCGCGGCTCGCGGCCACTTGAACCGGCTGCAAATACGGTGATCGACCCGCGATCTGACCGTGGCGGCGTCCTGGCCGATCGAGCAGAACGGAAATGGTTTGCCCGAGAAAGGAACGATTAAATGCGCGCGTTTGTTCGCCCAGAAGCGCTTGCAGTTCGGCAAGGCGTGTTGCCTTGACGGCCTCTGGCACTGGCGAATCGTGCGTCGCCGCCGGGGTTCCCGGGCGCGGGGAATACTTGAAAGAAAAGGCCTGGGCGTAGCCCACATCGCGTATCAACATCATCGTTGCCTGGAAGTCTGCGTCAGTTTCCCCAGGGAACCCAACAATAAAGTCGCTCGACATCGCGAGCCGCGGCTGGGCCTCACGCAGGCAGTCAACAATCCGACGATAATCGGCTGCCGTATGCCCCCGGTTCATCGCTGTCAGGATGCGATCAGACCCTGACTGAACAGGCAGATGGAGGTAGGGCATCAGAATGTCGATATCGCGATGCGCCGCAATCAGACTGTCATCGACATCGCGGGGATGCGAGGTCATGTAGCGAAGCCGCTCGAGGCCCTCGACCTCCCCCGCGAGCCGCCGGACTAGGTCGCC
>JAPKDI010000183.1 GCA_026421105.1 Alphaproteobacteria bacterium
CTCAGGCGCCTCAGTTGCCCCGGCTATTAGGTCTAATTCATAACCCGAGACGCTAAACCCGACGTAAAACTGTTCGTTAAAATATGGAGGGGCTTCAAGCGCATCAGTATACCAAGCCTTTGCATTGTCGATATTTTTCACCTGATAAATTTAGGTTTGCAAGTTGAGGAAACGGGCGGGGGTATCGCTCATCGAGGTTCTCCGATTTGGGTCGTACAAGCCTAGGTCCCGCATCGAAAAATGTATGTCAGCAAGGCACCTGCATTAGGTACTACCAGGAGGGAACACTAGGATGTCGTCGTTCTAGGAGGGGCCATGAACCAACACATCGTACCGGCAGCGCACACTATTCTCGACGCGGTGGCGCTTGGAGGGGCCATCAACGCGCATTACGGTCTTGGCCAACCATCCAATTGCGAACTCCTTCATCGCGGCATGAACGATTTCTATCTCGTGCGGGCCGCCGGCGCGAAATATGTCGCGCAAGTGTGGCGGCCGAACCTAACGCCGGTCGACAAAGTCGATTACCAGATGGATTTCATGCTGCATCTCGATGCCGGCGGCGTGCCGCTACCTGTGCCACAGCGCGGGACCGATGGATCGGGACACATGATAGTCGCCGGGCCTGAAGGCGACCGCCCTGTCGCGCTGTTTCGGTTCGTCGAGGGTCGTGCGTTTTCGTCTGATCCAACAGAATCGGTATCGCGCAAGATGGGCGTGATCTTTGGTCAGATTCATACACTCTCGGCGGCATGGTCAAAGACTAAGAAGGGTCGGTTGATCGACCGGGAAGCCGGCGTCGTCAGTTCCTTTCCGTATCTCGAGAAGCTCGCCGCCCACCGTCCCGACGATATCGCCTACTACCGCGAGGTCGCTGATGCCGTGGCGGCCGGCTACCGAGCTACCAAGGAGGCCGATGAAGTGCCGTCAGGGGCCATCCACGGTGATTTCCACATCCATAATGCGTTTGTTCGTATCGGCGACGACGTCACCATCATGGATTTCGATGCGTGTGGCCTCGACTATTTCGTTCAGGAGTTGATGAGCTATCGCTGGTCGATCGAAAAAAACAACCTGCCGATGAAGCTTTGGGACATTTTTCTTGAAGGCTACGAGACGGTCCGCCCGCTTTCGGATGTGGAGCGTCGTCACATCCCACTTTTCCTAGTTGGAAAAGAGTTTCAATACCTGTGCGGCTTTTCACGCGCCGTGAACGCCATCGGCCACGTCGCTTTTCACTTCCCAGGTTTTGATTGGTTTGCGGAAAGCGTCCGTCGCCACGTCGACGACGCGAAACTTCTCTAACGCCTCACCTCACGCAACAACTTTAAGAGGGTTGCCGCGTAGCCCGGTGCAACATCAACCAGTTGCGGCCTGATCTTCGAATGCACGATGGGTAGGGCATGGAACGGCGCCCAGGGAAACGCGTGATGCTCGCTATGATAGGGCATGTTCCAGGCTAGCGCGCGCACCACCCGAACACTTCGTGTCGTTCGGCTACTGCGCAGCATGTCCGGCACCTGGGGCCGCCCGCTGTGCTCGGCGAGCAAGAACACCCGCAAAAAAGGCTGGCCGATGAGCATCGGTACTATCCATGACCAAAGCACAACGTTCCCCCATCCCATGGTCCACGAAACAAGACCCAACACCACATAAAAAAGTAGTGTCCCGCGCGCTTCTTGCGTGATCGTTGCCCGCCTGTGCCGTGGTACAAAAGATTCCTCGACGTGGCCCGACGCATGGCGCACGAGTGTTGATACGCGATCGCGCCACAACGGCAACCCGGAAATGTGGATCAAGTATCCAGCGATGCCGGTGGGGCGGCCACCCGAGAGCTCGGGGTCGCCGGGTATGTTGGTGAGCCGATGATGGGCCGCATGAAAGTGTCTGAAGTGACGCGCTGGCAGCAGCAGCACGAGGCCTAGAACCGTCGCAACAAATCGGTTTAAGGCCTTGGTCCGGAAAGCTGTGTCGTGGATAGTTTCGTGCAGTGGGGCGAACAAAAAGACGAGGACGATCCCGTGGATCACTAGGCTTGGGACGACCCAATATGTACCGCCGGAGATCATTACGGCAACGCCGCTAAATGCGAGGATGGCGACGTGCGTTGCAAGTTGTACGATGGCAGGACGATTGCGCCGCTTCACAAGCTGTCGTCGAGCCGATGCTTCAAGCAAGTCGTTGGGAAAGGGACTGGGGGTCGTCATGCGCCACTATACCCAACCAGGGTTCGCGAAGCATGGTCCGAAAAGGGGGTTGTGAAAGTTGGGGCTCACACCACGATCACGTCGGACGAAAAAGCTGTCGTTGTGTCCGGGGGATCTGTTGTCATCCGACCAAGCCCCCTAAACTGATTTGATGAACAACAAACCCAAACAGCAGGTGCAGGTCGACGGGCTCTTTCAGACGCCGGTCTTGCTGACCGTGCTCCCCGACGCAGGAACGCTCAACGCAGCGCTTCAGTCGACGATTCTGGACTACGAAAAGGGCCATTCGTCTACCCAACACAGCAACCTGGGTGGCTGGCAGTCAGATACCGATTTTCTGAAGTGGGGAGGGCCGGCGGCAAAAACGCTACTTGGCCATACGCGTACCCTGGCTGATCGACTCACCGCGGACCGGGAAGGCCGGCCCGTCAAGGTCGACTGGCATGTCAACGCCTGGGCCAACGTCAATCGCGAAACCCAGGGCAACGAATTTCATAGCCATGCCGGATGTTTTTGGTCTGCAGTCTATTACGTAGCTGATGGCGGGATTAGTGCACAGGCAAGCCTTGGCGGTGAACTCGAATTCGCTGACCCGAGAGGTGTAGCGCCGGCGATGCACGCTCCCTTGCTTTCCTACAACTTGTCAGGTGGTCAGTCCGCTGGCGCCAGCGAGGCTATATCGCCGCAAGCCGGCATGTTGGTAATTTTTCCGTCGTTCGTCAGTCATGCGGTCAAGCCGTATTTAGGCAAGCAAGTGCGCATCTCGATCGCCATCAATTTTTCGGCGACGCCGACGCTTAAACCGCAGCCGCTCTGATACGCTCTCCGCGCCGCGGTCCGGTACTCGTCGCAATAGTACAAAGGGACGCTCTATGACGCTTCCACTCGTTGCCGTTGTTTTCGAACCGGAAGAGGACGCGGTCAGAAACGCTTTTGTCGACGCGCTCGGCACACGATCAGAGCTGGTGTTCCTAACCGAGCTCGACGAGGCCTCGCGGGAAGATGCCCTGGCCCGTGCCAAGGTTTTATTGGTGTTCGGGTCCGCCGCAGATCTGTCGAGCCTCGACCCCGCCTTGTTCGGCGGCAAATTGGTTCAGACCATGATCGCCGGCGTCGATCAGTTCCCGTTCGCCCAGCTACCAACAGACGCTACCATCGCCCATAACGGCGGCGCGTTCGCGCCTCAAATGGCAGAGCACATTGTCGGGATGGTGCTGGCTGTAAAGAAGGAATTCTTATGGTGGCATACTGCGATGCAGGGCGGTGTGTGGCGCCAAATGGAGCGTACACGAGAAGTCAAAGGTGATACCTGCCTGATCGTGGGTTTTGGGGGCATCGGCAAAGCGACTGCTGACCTGCTACGTCCTTTTGGCGTCAGAATCGAGGCCTTGAACCGCAGCGGTAAAACAGATGCCGCCGCGGACTTCGTCGGAACCCTCGACGATCTACCTGCAGCACTCCGCCGGGCTGATATCGTTGTTCTTTCCTGCGGCTTGAATGCGCGGACCCGCGGCCTCATCGATAAGGCCGCGCTAAACCATATGAAATCGGATGCAATTCTGGTGAATGTGGCGCGGGGTGCCGTCATCGAACAAGCCGATCTCTTCGATCATCTGCAGGCAACCCTAGCGTTTTCAGCGTGTCTCGATACGTGGTGGGGCGAGCCGTACCGCGACGGCAAGTTCGTTACGGACTACCCCTTTGTTGATCTGCCCAATGT
>JAPKDI010000184.1 GCA_026421105.1 Alphaproteobacteria bacterium
CTCACGTTTTTGCGTGGAACATAAAGAGAGATGCCCTTCGTGATCTACCATGTTTGCAACGCCGCTGATTGGCTGGCCGCCAAAGCCGACGGTCCCTACACGGGGTCGGCGGATGACGCCCGTGATGGGTTCATCCATTTTTCGGACGGTAATCAACTACGCGAGAGCGTCGCACGTCATCGTCCCGGCCAAGATGGCCTCGTTCTTCTTATGGTCGAGCCAGACCTCCTAGGTTCGGCACTCAAGTGGGAGGCGTCTCGCGGCGGCGTGCTGTTTCCGCATCTCTATGGTCCGCTTCCCGTCAGCGCCGTCATGGCAGAACACGATTTGCCCCTGGGTTCAGACGGGGTCCACGCCTTTCCGCCCGATATCCCATAGGGCCGCCCGCTAGGGTTTACCGTTCGTCGGGGTAAGGTTGCTGGAAAAATAGGGAGGGATCATGTTTCCAATTCGCCACTCGGTGGTCGACAACGAAGCGCTCGGTGAAGAGATCAGACAGCGCTGGAATTTGCAGGCACCTTTACGCTGCGAACTCATCACGCGTGGCATGAACGACGTTTACCTCATCAAGTCAGGCAATGATCGTTTCGCCGCCCGCGTTTGGCGTGCCGATAAACATACTGCCGACAACGTTACGTGGGAACTTGAATACCTCGCCCATCTCAAAAAGAAAGGTATTCCGGTGATCGCCGCGGTGCCAAACACTAAGGGCGGTCTGTCGTTCGGCATCAATGCCCCCGAAGGCAGCCGTCGTGTTTGTCTCTTCGAGTGGGCCGAGGGCGATCAGTTCTATGCGGAACCCAGTGAGCCACTCGCCCGCCGTATCGGCGGTGCCATCGCTCAAGTTCACCTTGCCGGCGCTGACTTTAAGGGCAGGACGGCGCGCCCGATCGATTTTCCAGGCGAAATCCGTCGCAAATTCCCCACCCTCGTGGCACGCCTCGATGAACGCCCGGATGATCTTGCCTTCTATCAACGGGTTGCCGAGGTGCTGCCGGGCAAAATCGAAGAGGCCTACGCCGCGGGTGTGCCCTACGGCCCACTCCACGGTGATGTTCACGCAAAGAATGTGTTCGTCACGCCAGATGGAAACTTCACCATCCTCGATTTTGATACTTGCGGTGAAGCGCACATCATTCACGACTGCGTTAGCCTTGCCTGGGCGAACAGCTATTTCTTATCTAAGGGCGACAAGCGCATGACACCCGCCCTGACGAATGCGTTCATGCACGGCTATGAAGAAATCCGCCCGATCGAAGATTTCGAACGATCATGCCTTCCGCTCTTTATGGTCTCCAAAGAGTTCAGCTACATGTGCGGCATGTCAGATGGTGTCAATTACGTAGGCCACATGTCCTTCGGCCCAACACACTTCGACTGGTTTGCCCAATCGGTTCGCCGCCACGTGGAACAAGCTCACCTCTTCGACTAAGCCATCGTCATTCATTTGAGGATTTCGTCCATGCACAAAGGTCTTGTAATCGTCCCGTTTCCGCTCGACGACGAGGGGGTCGCCAACCGCAAACTACAACTGAAGTCGGTCAAGCTAGGCCCCGACATTGATTTTGATTTTCGTCCGGTGCGCGCAAGCTGCACCAGCTTTATGAGCGACCATGATTGGTTCTTGATGGATGCGGGGTGTTTCGAGGCAGGTCTTACAGCACAGGAAGAAGGTTACGATGCCGTCGTCATCGACGCGACCTCAGACTCGGCCGCCGGCGCATTGCGTAGCGTGCTGGATATTCCGGTGGTCGCACCCGGTCGCACTGCCATGTTGTACGCACTGATGTTGGGTGCACGATTCGGTGTCCTCGCGATGAACGAAGCCGGCTGCTTTAATCACTGGCAATGGGCCGAACAGCGCAATCTGTCACAATTCATGGCGGCTGCGGAGCCGATCGGCGGTGGGAAGACCGACGTAGCTAAACTAATGACCGGCAAAGAGGAAGACATGTTCCCGTTGATGAAGGCCGCGGCCGAGCGTGCTATGGCCAAAGGTGCCGATGTCATCTTGCTGGGTTCCACCACAATGCATCAGGCAGGTACCTGGTTAAACGAGAACCTACCAGTCCCCGTCGTGAACCCGGGCCCGCTTACCTACAAGATGGTCGAGACCATGATTAGCCTTGGCCATAGCCACTCGCGCCAGGCCTACCCAGCGCCGATGGTCGATAAATCTGGTATGATTCACGCGATGATGCACGCTGCCGCCGACTACGAAACGCGTGAGGCCGCCAAGGCGAAGCCTAAGAAAACGACCAAAAAGAAAGCCGCAAAGAAAAAAAGTAAAGCGACAAAACGTAAAGTCTCTAAGAAAGCATCAAAGAAGGCGGCCCGCACCGTGACGAAACGCAAAGCCGCCAGCAAGACGGCAAAACGCCGCTAAGCGTCGAGGGCGACCGTGGATTTTTTACTCAGTGAAGACCAACACGCGCTGCAAGACGCCGTCGCGCGCATCGCTGGGCGTTTTGATGAAGCCTACTGGCTCACGCGCGACCGCGAGGGCGGCTTTCCGACAGAATTTGCAGATGCGATCGCCGCTGACGGCTGGCTCGGTATCGCGATGCCTGAGGCGCATGGCGGCGCTGGACTGGGCATCACCGAAGCCGCCTTGATGATGCAAACCGTCGCCAGCGGTCCTGGTGCGTTTGCTGCTGCCTCTTCGATCCATCTCAACATCTTCGGGCTCAACCCGGTTGTGGTCTTCGGTACTGACGGCCAGCGTGCCCGCATGCTGCCACCCATCATCAAGGGTGACCATCGCGCCTGCTTCGGTGTCACCGAGCCGGATGCCGGTCTCGATACTGGCAGCCTTAAGACTAAGGCCGTGCGTGATGGCGGCACCTACATCGTGCAGGGCCGCAAGGTCTGGACGACCAACGCGCAGTCATCGACACACATATTGCTCCTAGCGCGCACGACGCCGCAGGAAGATGTCACGCGCTCCACCGATGGCCTGTCGCTGTTCTACACCGCGCTCGATCGCGACTACGTGACCGTGCGCGAGATCGACAAGATGGGCCGCAAGGCCGTCGACTCCAATGAAGTTTTCATCGACGAGTTACCAGTTCCTGCGACCGATCGTATCGGGGAAGAGGGCGAGGGCTTTCGTTATTTGCTGGATGGGCTTAACCCTGAACGCATTCTAGTCGCCGCCGAAGCTATCGGTATTGCGCGCTACGCCATTGGGCGAGCTGCCAAGTACGCGAGCGAGCGCATCGTCTTCGGTCGTGCCATTGGTCAGAATCAGGCGATCCAACATCCGCTCGCCGAAAGCTGGGCTGAGCTTGAAGCTGCGGACCTCCTCATGCTCAAAGCCGCGCAGCTTTACGACGCGGGCAAACCCTGCGGCGCCGAAGCTAACGCTGCCAAGTATATCGCGGCCGAGGTCGCTTACCGCGCGTGTGAACGCGCCTTGCTCACCCACGGCGGCTATGGCTACGCCAAAGAATTCGTGGTGGAGCGCTTGTTACGTGAAGTGATGATCGCGCGCATCGCGCCGGTCAGTCAGCAACTCCTGCTGTGCTACATCGCCGAGCGGGTGTTGGGCCTACCGAAGAGCTACTAGCCCCCAAAACGCGAAAGGGCGGCCCTTTAGGACCGCCCCCACGAGAATAGGCGCTATGCGCCCATGGACGATTTATCCAATTCTCTTACGACGCCGAAGGTTCCCCCATCGCCGTCGTCCCGAACTGGCGCGTACCGCCACAAATTTCTCTAGACAATGGATCACCTCCTTTTTGCTCGTTGATAACAAACAAATAATAGGCGAGATCTAAACCCCGCTACAAGGTCTTGTGTAGGTGTGGCCCAAAATACCTGGCTTGCCTGGTTCCATCCGCAAAATGGGTTAAAGCCAACGGCACAAATGGGAAGGCCGTAATGTCAGAAGACTGTCACATGTCAC
>JAPKDI010000185.1 GCA_026421105.1 Alphaproteobacteria bacterium
CCCGAAGACGACAACCTTGGGTGGTCCTGGCCATTGGCCCAGGCTGCCGCCAAAGAGGCCGACGTCGTAATGTGGGTCGGGTCACGAATGACCCAGCGCATGGGCTATGGCATGGCGCCGCGTTTCAGCGCCGAAGCGAAATTCATTCAAATCGATGTCGCTGGTGAAGAGATCGGCCGCAACCGTGCGGTCGAGGTGCCGATTGTTGCCGACGGTGCGCACACCGTTGCTGCAATCGTTGCCGAATTGAAAACGCGCAAGACCAAAAGAAAGCCTACGCCGAAGTGGCTCAAAGAAGCGCTCAGTGAACGGCTTTCGTTCATTGAGACGGTTGGCCTTGGCGACGATGGTGCCATTCACCCCTATCGTTTGGCGCGGGAACTAATGGCGCGTATGCCCGACAATGCGATCTACGTCGGCGACGGAGCGGATGTCCAAAACTGGATGCATGCCATCCTGCGTCTCAAATCCGAACGTGGGTTCTTGGATCACTACCCGCTGGGGTCAATGGGTATTGGGACACCGCTCGCACTAGGCGCCGCAACAGGCGCGCGCGAGATGGCACGCGAGTCGGGCGAGGAACCCCGGCCGGTGTTTCTTGTCACCGGCGACGGTGCTTTTGGGTTCTATCCCAGCGAGTTCAATGGCGCCGTCTTGGGCGGTCTGAAGATCACTGCGATCATTTCAAACGATGGCGCCTGGGGCACCGAAAAACACGGTCAGCTTCAGATTATGAGCCGCCCGGTCAACACGCTTTTCGGCGACGTGCATTACGACCTGATAGGCAAGGCCTTTGGCTGCCACGCAGAGCGGGTCACCGAACCGAAGGAGGTTGGCCCTGCGCTAGACCGAGCAATTGCGGCCAAGGAAACAGCAGTGATCGACGTCGTTACAGATCCCGATGCCGGCAAGCTACGCAAAGAAGATCCCCGCGTGCAAACCATCGCGTTCTCTGATCTGGTCGCGAGCCGAAACTCGCAATACAAGGCCGAGGTTGTTTAGCGGAACGTGTTGAGCGGGATTTTAAGGTAAGAGACACCGTTACCTTCGGGCAACGGCGGAAATCCTCCGCGCATGTTGACTTGGACGGCGGGGAGCAGAAGTGCCGGCACCGCAAGATTTTCGTCGCGCGCTTTTCGCATTGCAACGTAGTCGTCCTCGCTGACGCCGTCTCTGAGGTGAATGTTCGTAGCTTTTTGTTCGGCCACGGTCGTCTCCCATAAATACTCCCGACCGCTTGGAGCATAGTCATGGCACATGAACAAACGGGTGTCGGCGGGTAGACGCAACGTCCGTTGGGTAGATTGATAAAGCGCGCGCGCGTCGCCGCCCGGAAAATCGGCCCGCGCCGTGCCGTAGTCCGGCATGAACAACGTATCACCAACAAAAGCTGCATCGCCAAAAACATACGTAATGCACGCGGGCGTATGGCCCGGGGTGTGCATCACGCGCGCTCGAATCTCACCGACGGTAAAAATCTCATCGTTGGAAAACAGATGATCGAACTGGCTGCCATCGGTCGGGAGATCGATACCCGCGTTAAAGACAGCTTTGAAAGCCGCCTGAACGAGTCCGATCTGATCACTGATCCCAGTTCGTCCGCCCAAAGCTTCTTTGAGATAAGGGCTCGCGGTCAGATGGTCGGCATGGACGTGAGTCTCCAAGATCCAGTCAACCGTGTAGTTCTGCGCCTGGACGAACGCGATTAATTCGTCGGCCTTCTCGGTATTCGTCCAACCAGAATTGGGGTCGTAACCGAGTACCGAATCGATGATGGCAGCCTTGCCTCTATTTCGATCGGCGACGACATAGCTCACGGTATAGGTCGCTTCATCAAAGAACGCGGTGACGTCAGGGCTCATGCGCAACTCTCCTCCACGCGACAGGCGCAAGTCTACGGCGTTAACACGCTGCTACCAGAGTCAAAATGCCGCGTACGCGGATGCGGGCGTCCTTGATCGCGAGTAGGCGAAATGTTGCGCCGTCGCGCCAGGCCTAGCTGTGTTCAGCAAGGTATTGGCTATAGGAATTGCCGTGCAGGCTTGTGGTTTTCGTTGGTTGTTGTTAACCGGTTAACCACGAAAATATCATTTTTTCGGCGTGCGTTTTGCATCGATCGGTGTGGCGTTTCTCGATCAACCAACCCGCCGAGGCCTTTTTGGAAAGACCAATCGTACTATTCGGCGGAACTGGCCAGATTGGCCGCGAGTTACGCCTGCAACTTGGTGCTTGGTGGCCCGTGCTCGCACCCCACCGTGACGAGGTCAATCTTGCCCGCCCGGAAGAAGTCACCACCTACCTTCGCCTCGCGCGTCCGGCACTTATCGTTAACGCCGCAGCGTTTACCGATATCGATGCGGCTGAAACTGACGCGACGACGGCGATGACGGTTAACGGACACATTCCCTTGATGCTCGCGGAAGAAGCTTCCGACCGCAACATTGGCTTGGTTCACTTTTCGACAGACTTGGTCTTTGACGGTCGTCGCGGGGCGGACCCTGCGCCCTATCGCGAAGCCGATGCGCCCAACCCCTTAAACGTGTATGGCCGCAGCATGTTGCGGGGTGAATCGGCGATTGGCTACACCGACCCGCCGCACCTGATCTTTCGCACCAGCCGTGTCTTTGGCTTGCGAGGCAGTAACTTTCTGATGGACCTCGTTGCACTGGCCGGCGCGCACAAGGATATCAATGTTGTTGACGATCAAATTGGTAGCCCCACGTGGTCGCGGGCGATCGCTGTTGCGGTCAATAGCATCCTGAAAGACTTGGACGCTCCGCGTTCGCCCGTCGCCATGCGTGAACGCAGCGGGATTTATCATCTGGCGGCCGCCGGTGCTGTCAGCTGGTACGGCTTTGCTGTACTTACCTTGCCCCAGGCCGCCAGCAGCCCCTATGTCGACCTCGCCTCGGACCGACAGCCTGTCTTGCACGCTATCTCTTCGGATTCCTATCCGTTTCGCGCGGCGCGCCCGATCTATACCGCACTCAGCAGTCGGTCGGTCGTGGATGCCTTTGGGATTGAGTTGCCTCCGTGGCAGCAGCAACTCGAAAGCTGTCTGCGCGCGCAGCCGGGCTAGCCGTCGTAGGCGGTGGTTGCGTATCCAGCACCATCGAAAGCTTGCAGCAATCGATCTCGCCACCCGCGCACCGGGTCGTCGTCCGCCAAGATTTTGAATGGGCTGATGCTCCGGGCCCACTGGAAAGCCCCAAGCACAATGTAGTCGGCAAACGCTGGGGCACTACCCGATAGATAGGGCTGCTCCTCTAGAGTTAGCCGAAGCAAGGTCATGGCTTTGCGCGCCGCGACGACATCGTGATCTCGGTTCGCCTGAACCTGGTCAAATGGCCGATCAAACCGTGGTGACCGGGTCTCCAGGAAATAGTCGCGATCTTCGACCTTTAGGTGATGGTAAATGTCGTCGATCACCAGCGGTTGGAGCGCTCCGTGCAGCACACTATTGGTCCAATGGTTGATCACCCGCGCCTCGCCCCGGGCGATCTCATTGCCAAAAAGCGCCGGGCGGTCGGGGTAGGTGTCATCGAGATAACAGGCGATCTCGAAGGATTCGACCACGTTGGTGTCGCCATCAACTAGCACTGGCACCTTACCCTGGCCCGAGAACTCGATAATCGCTTTATCCGTGAAGCGAACCGGCACGAACGTCGCATCTAGGCCCTTGTGCGCCAGCGCCATTCTAATCCGCCAGCAATAGGGGCTAAACCGGCGGTCATCCTTACCGGCGAGTTCGTAGAGCGTCAGGGCCATGGGTCATCCTGTAGGCAGAATCGAGTCGCCACACTAGTTGGGCGCGCGTTAGCCTGAGGGTCAAGCTGGCTGCCCGATACTAGGGCGACACACGCTCAACCGGAAGGAACGACCATGGCCACCGTTGAGATCTTTAGC
>JAPKDI010000186.1 GCA_026421105.1 Alphaproteobacteria bacterium
GAAGGCTTACCGGTGCACTCGCTTCGTAGGCCGCATAGATCCCGACATGATCTTGCAGGTTCTCCCCGACGCCGGACAAATCATGTTTGACCGGTATCCCCACATTCCTGAGGTCGTCGGCGCGGCCAATACCGGAGTGCATGAGCAGCGTCGGACTGTTAACAGTCCCGCCGCAGAGGATCACCTCTCGGCTTGCGCGCGCTTCAATAGTGCGCTCACCCCAGCGGTACTCGACACCCACCGCTTTACGGTCGTCGAATACGAGCCTGGTCGTGCGGGCGTGCGTCACGACGGTGAGGTTGGGTCGCTTCAGAGCCGGTCGCAAAAAAGCGGATGCCGTGCTGTGGCGCCGGCCACGGCGCATCGTAAAATCATGGAGGCCAACGCCCTCGAACTGCGCACCGTTGAAGTCGTCTGTCAGTTTGATGCCGGCCGCCTGGCAGGCTGCAATATACGCATCATCAAGAACACTTCCCGACGGCGCGCGCTCTATTGTTAGAGGACCGCCGGTGCCGTGGAACTGATCTCGGAGGGTTGCGTGGTCCTCCGATTTTTTGAAGTACGGCAGCACTTCCTCATAGGACCACCCTTCGCAGCCGTCTTGCCGCCATCCGTCGTAATCCGATGATTGCCCGCGGATATAGACCATGCCGTTGATGGTCGACGAGCCACCCAACACTTTGCCGCGCGGCCAGTGAATACGGCGACCTTGGAGGTGCTCTTGGGGTTCGGTGTCATAACCCCAATTGAGCGACGGCATCGTGTAGAGGATGCGGGTGAGGAGTGGGACGCGAATCATAGGGTTGCGGTCGGCCCCACCTGCCTCGAGCAACAACACGCGGTTATTCAGGTTCTCGCTGAGGCGGTTTGCGAGGACGCACCCGGCGGACCCGGCGCCGACGATGATGAAGTCGTAGCTCATAGCGCCCGCGCGACCTCGTGTCCTTCGAAGATCGCCTCCAACGCAGTGCGTGGGGACATCGCATCGCCAATGACATGGAGTTGGGCCGCATTCCCGCGCAATTCCCGGACTAGTTCGTCGTTTGGTTGTCCTGGTGTTGGCGCGATCACCGCGTCGAACATCCCGATGTCTTCAGTGTCACCCGTGCTTAGATCACGGGCAACCAAGCATCCATCCAAGAACGACTCCGGTGTGCGATGGCCAAGCATCTTTACGCCTTTCTCTTTTAATCGGCGGGAAAGTGCGAAAGCGCTGTACATGCTGATCGTCCACGCCGGCGTGCCGGTTGGTACCATCAAAACGACATCCTTACCCAGGTCTGCGAGGTATTCGGCTACCGATGCCGTCGTCCATGTGCCAAGCGTGTCGACCAGAACGATCTTGTTACCCAGCGCCGCGGGGTCAGCAACCACTTGATCAAGGGAAAGGCCCAGCCCGCCGCTAGGAAAAATCACGCCGGGCTGGGATGCACCGGTTGCGAGGATAACGTCATCGGCGCCGAAGGCATCGACCTCGGCGTTCGTGGCGGTCTTTTCGAGCACGACCTCAACGTTTGGTGCCGCGCATTGTCGTTCCAGGTCGCTCAGCAATTTCTCGAACTCTTGGCGTAACGGCATAACCCGCGTGGCGTTCAGACGACCGCCGAGGCGGGAACTCTGCTCCCATAACGTCACGGTGTGGCCGTTGGCCGCGGCAACGGACGCGGCCTTCATGCCTGCAGGACCACCGCCGATGACAAGAACTTTGCGCGCAACGCCGGTTGATGGACGAGGAGCCTCGCCCTCCCGCCCCGCCATCGGATTAACTAAGCATGTGACCGGGAGATTGAGTGCGAGCATCCCCGCACAACCCTGGTTGCAGGCGATACAGCGGGTGGTTTGATCCTCGTCACCCCGTTCAGCCTTGCCGACAATCTCAGGGTCCGCGATATGCGCGCGCGCCATGCCGACCATATCCGTCATGCCGTCGGCGAGGACGGTTTCCGCATCGGCAATGTCACGGTATTGGCACACGGTCATCACGACCAGCGGCGGCGCCACGTCGCGCAGCACGGTGCGCAGGCGTTGCGTAAGGGAACGAAATGAGTCGACCGGGAAACTCATGTCGGCCATTTGCGTCGAGACGGTGTAGCTCCCGTGGTAGGCCGAATGGGAAATATTTACAAAATCGACTTTGGTGGCAGCGACGATGTCAGGAACGATCCGGCACATGTCGTCGATAGTCAGTCCTTCGGGTAGGTATTCATCGCCGCTGACGCGGATGCCGACGACGACCTCGGGACCAACGGCCTCGCGCACGGCGCGCAACGCTTCTTTGGCGAAACGCAACCGGTTGGCCTCACTGCCGCCGTAGGCGTCGTTCCTTTTGTTGCTGGCGGGCGACATGAATTGCTGGAGCAGATGGCCATGGGCCATCTGCACTTCAATCCCAGTAAGGCCAGCCTTGACGAGGTTGGTGGCGACATCAGCATGCGCCTGAACCACCTCTTGAATGTCAGCAATCGTCATGGGATGGGGTGGCGGTGCGGTGGCGGTCCACGGAATTGCGGAGGCACCCCAGGCGGAGGTGCGTGCGAAATTGCCGTCGACGTGCCGGCCGAGATGGATCACCTGGCCCAGAAGGTGGGCCCCTTCGGCGCGCACAGCGTCGGCGACCTGCGCAAATTTCGGGATGCAGGCAGGGTCATAGCCGTTGACGCCCTGGCTACGACCCAACGTGCTTTTGTGAACGCGAATCCCTTCGAAAATGATCATCGCTGCGCCGCCTTTTGCGCGGGCACGGTGATAGTCGACATGGCGTTGGCTGGGCAGGTTGTCGACACCGAAGTTAGTCGTATGCGCGGGCACGAACATCCGGTTACGCAGCGTGACGCTCCCGAGTTGGAGCGGCTTAAAGACATTCGGAAATCGTGGGTTAGTCACAACGCCCCCAGCGTGTTGCGGCAGCGCATGGTTGCCAATTCGAGCGAAGAGTTCAATGCTTACGGCCCAATAGATTTTTGTTGGGTGAACGAGCAAGGCGGAGACGGGCACCGATGGCAGACCAGGACCCCATTACGATCCCCCATATGGCCGGGGGCCGCTATGCGCCCTATGGGCCGCCACCTTGGTATTTTGAGGGCTACAGCGCGGCGGTGGTGATGACTTTCGATCCGGCAGCCGTTCAAGACCTGATCCCACCACCGCTCAAGCTCATCGACAGCCCGGTTTGCCGGCTGACGATCCACGACATGATGTGCGACTACGGGTTCGGGGAGCGGTTTCCGCAAGATCACCCGGATCAAGCGCACTTCGGTGAAGCGGTCATTGGCTTCATGGTCGAATGCGACGGCGTTATCGGCCATTGGGCACCGTATCTGTGGTGCACCACCGATGCTGAGCTTGCCGTTGGGCGCGAGCTTTATGGCTGGCAGCAGCGTCTTGGCGAAATGGACCTCACCCGCCCGCCCCTGCGGCGCAGTTGGAAAAGCGGTGACCGGGTGACGGGATTGGTGACGCGCGGGCGTCGGGCGGTGTTTGATTTGTCTGTCACGTTGGAGCGCAACGAAGACCTTCCCACCGAGATCGATGGTCTCGCGGTATCACTTGATCCGGCATCGACGAACCATCACTACACCGAAACCGTTTTGGCCCATCCGACGACGCAGGCGATCACCCGAAGATTGGTCAGCAGTTCCATGGACGACGTGCAGGTGACGTCATTGTGGTCCGGTGCGGGCACGTTTGAGGTTCACGCTCCGGAGCTCGCGTTCCTTCAGGGCTCACGTGTCTTAGGTGGCCGTTGGCACGAATTGTCGTGGCGCAAGCCATGGCCCAACCGCCTAATCGGCGAAACCACCAAGACACCCGCCGCACCCTGACGGGTGCGCGCGGGGTTTGGGTAGCGTTTAGCGCCTGAGGTACTTCTCGCCGCTATCGTTGACACCGATCTTGCCG
>JAPKDI010000187.1 GCA_026421105.1 Alphaproteobacteria bacterium
ATGGCTTGCGCCTCGGCACGGCCGATCTTTTCCTCGGCGAGACGGGTGCGCCGCGCGAGGTTTTCTTCGAGTTTGCGTTCGGCCTGGGCGCGCAACGTAACGGCCTCTTCCTTGGCGTGCTCGACAATCTCGTCGGCTTCTTTTTCCGCGTCGCGCCGCTTGCGCTGATACTCGGCCAGAAGGCTCTGCGCCTCTTCGCGCAGGCGCCGGGCCTGATCGAGTTCATCGCGGATGGCATCGGACCGGGCATCCAGGGCCGCGGTGATCCGCTTCCCGCCCATCTTTGCCGCAACCGCAATGAAGATGACGAAGGCGAGCCCCTCCCAGAAGAGAACATTGTCGAACAATTGCACTTAACGATCCTCCCCGAAGGCGCCGCTAATCGCTTTTTCGGCAGAGCCGGCGTCGACATCGACCCCGATCAGCTTGGCGGTGATAGCCTGGGCTGTTTCCTGGGCGACCGCCCGAATGCCCGTGAGGGCCTCGGTGCGAACTTCCTGGATACGGGCATCGGCGGTCTTGAGATCTTCCGCCAGCTTGGCCTCGAGTTCGGCACCTCGTCTGTCTGCGTCCCTGTTTGCCTCGGCCTTAGCTGCAGCAGCCATTTCCTGCGCATCAGCGCGGGCGCTGGCGAGCGCTGCCTCGTAGGCTTTCAAGGCATCTTCGGACTCACGCTTGAGCTTTTCGGCTTCTTCGAGATCGTTGGCGATGCGGTCTTGGCGCGATTCCAAGACATCGGCGATCCGCGGGAGAAGCGCATAGCGCAGCACGAGGTAGAGCACCCCGAAGGTGATTGCCAGCCAAAATAGCTGGGATACAAAGGTGTCAGCTTGCTCAAATTGCGGCATCAGAAACGCCCTTGCGTCGGCTTAGCTGAAGAGAATGATCAGCGCGATCAGCAGTGAAAACAGGCCGGTTGCTTCTGTCAGCGCGAAGCCGAGCAGGGCATTACCGAACATTTTCGGCGCCGCCGAAGGGTTCCGAATACCGGCAGAGACGTAATTGCCGAAAATGATACCGATACCGACACCTGCGCCGGCGAGGCCAATTGCCGCGAGACCGGCACCGATCATTTTTGCTGCTTCAACTTCCATTTTATTATTCCCTTTGCTTGGACTGTGGCCGCGAGGCCCTAAGAAAAACCAATTAGTGGTCGTGTAGGTGAAGTGCGTCGTGAAGGTAGAGACAGGTCAGAACGGCAAACACATAAGCCTGTAGGAACGCGACGATCATCTCGAGACCGTACATCGCGGAGGTAACCGCGAGTGGCGCAAGGGCGGGTAAGACAAAGAAGCCACTGAGGCTGACGGCAAAAGTGCTGAGGACGAACAAAAGCGTATGCCCGGCCATCATATTGGCGAATAGTCGGACCGACAGAGTCAGCGGGCGGATGAGGTAGGAGATCAGCTCGATCGGGACCAACAGGGGTACCAGCACGATCGGCAGGCCAGACGGCACGAACAGCGTAAAGAAGCGCAGGCGGTGTTTTAGGATCCCAATGACGGTTACGCCAATGAAGACCACCGCGGCCAGCGCGATTGTGACGACGATGTGGCTCGTCACCGTGAAGGTTGACGGGATCAAGCCCTGAACGTTGGCAAAGAGGATGAACATGAACAGGGTAAAAATGAACGGAAAATAAGGTTTGCCACCCGCGCCTGCGTTGTCACGAACCATGTTGGCGACGAATTCGTAGGCGAGTTCGGAGATCGACTGCAGCCGGCCCGGCACCATACTGCCGCGGCGCATCCCAATCGCCAGAAGGAGAATAATCGCGAGGGTGACGATCACCATCCAGAGCGAGGAATTGGTGAAGGAGAGATCGGTCTCTCCCGCAAAAATTTCGATGAGCGGTTTGATCTCGAACTGATCAAGAGGGCCGTGGGCGCCTGCTTCAGCGCTGTGGCCGGCATTGTCGGCGTGGCCTCCTGCTTCTGCGGCATAAGCCTTCGAGATCAAGAGTCCCACGTATCGGCCTTCCTATTCTTTCGTGCCTTTGGGTGGCGAACCGCCACCGGCGTTAATGTCGTCTTCGGCCGCTCGTTCTGCCATCTGCGTGACGCGATAGGCTGAACGAATGCCTGCTGCAAACCCGAGAGCCACCCACAGGATAAGCATCCAAGGACTAGTCCCCAGCCATCGATCGAGAAACCACCCGATTGCGCCGCCTCCGATGAACGCCGCGATCATTTCGAGCGCGACACGCATCCCCAAGGCATACGCTTTTGGGTTCGCCTTCTCTGACTGCGGCTCGTCCGGCCGCCCATGACGGGAGGTCTCGCGAGCCTTCTTGAGTTTTGCGTCTAGCCCTTTCAGTGGATCTGGCCCGTCGTGGTCGCTCATGGAGCTCCTTCCGCGGTGCCAAAAACCCCAAAAAACACCGGATTTCTGCCCAAGACGCGCGCACACTAATCTTTGGGTATGACATAGTCAACCCTCGACCGGCGCCCCCTAAGTATTTGATTTAAAGAAGAAAAACGGGCCCCGTGCGGGGGCCAGGGAGGGCTTTTAACCGATCTCGCGCAGCCCCTCGGCGCGGGTCAAATCGACCGACACCAATTGGGACACCCCACGCTCCTCCATGGTGACGCCATAGAGCCGATCCATCCGCGACATCGTGATGCTGTTATGGGTGATCACGAGAAACCGGGTGTCCAGATTATGGGCAATATCGTCGACCAAATCGCAGAAACGCTCGACATTGCTCTCATCGAGCGGTGCGTCGACTTCGTCGAGCACACAGACCGGCGCGGGGTTGGTGCGAAACACGGCAAAGAGCAGTGCGAGCGCCGTGAGGGCTTGTTCGCCGCCCGAGAGGAGCGACATCTTCTGGAGCCGCTTTCCCGGCGGGCTTGCCATGATCTCAAGGCCGGCTTGGAGCGGGTCGTCCGATTCGGTCAGTGCGAGATGGGCTTGGCCGCCGCCGAACAGTTTCACGAAAAGCTCTTTGAAGTGCGTGTTGACCTGCTCGAAAGAGGTCAAAAGGCGTTCGCGTCCTTCGCGATTGAGGCTTGAAATGCCCTGGCGTAAGCGGGCAATGGCCTGAACCAAATCCTCGCGCTCGGACTGCAAGGTGGTGATTTGCTCCCCGATTTCTTCGGATTCGATCTCGGCACGGAGGTTGACCGGTCCCATCCCGTCGCGCTCGCGTTTGATCCGGTCGATCTTGGCTTCAACCGTTGCTGCATCAGGCAGCGGTTCGCCTTCTTTGTGCTCGGCTTTGGGGAGGGCTTCTTGCGGCTCGCACTCCAAGCGTTCTTGGATCGCGACGGCGATGTCCTTGAGGTGCTGGGTGCTTTGCTCGACCGCCGATTCAATGCGCACGCGGCTCTCGCGGCCTTCGGCCAAAGCATCACGCGCCGTCTTGGCCTCGGCATCGCGCTCTGCGAGTACCTTTTCCGCACGGGCCAAGGCATCGGCTGCCTCGCGGCGTTCGGCTTCGGCGTGTTCGATACGGCTGATCAAGTCGCGGCGTTTTTGCTCCAACTGGGCCGGTACATTCTCAAGCCGGGCCAATTCGCCGTTGACCTCGTAACGACGTTCTTTGAGCGCGGTCATTTGGCTGGCAGCGCCAGCAACCCGGTTATCCGCGGTCTCCACTTCTTTGGCGATGGCGCTGACGCGTTCGGCCCGGCTGATAGCGACGTGGCGCAAGCGGTTCACTTCGGAGTCCGCGGCAGCATGGGCATTGCGGGTCTTGGTGACTTGGCCGCGGGCCGCGTCGAGGCGCTCATGGTTAGTTTCGGTGGGCGTCAGCTGGTCGCGTTCGGTGGATGCCGCCGCCGCTCGGCCGCTGGTCTCTTCGATGTCGGTACGCAATTGCGTGCCGCCCTGGCGGAGCGACACGATACGCGAGACGATTTCGGCGGTTTGCCGGGCGCGCTCGGCTTC
>JAPKDI010000188.1 GCA_026421105.1 Alphaproteobacteria bacterium
CGTCAACGGCGTCGACTACCAATCATATGGCTACGCCTATTTAGCCGCCGGTCACGAACGACGCGCCGCCGCAATTACAAACGGCGCTGTCGTTCTAACGTTCTTCGAAGGCGAGTCCAGCAAAGCAGCAGGCGGTGAGACATTCCGGTCTGATGGCGGTTTGGTTGAGCATATTGATACCAATATGCAGGAATAGAATCTTCATACCAACGAGGCCAAGGTTCCCACTGGTTTTCTAACCAAGACGCAGCGCATCGATCCCGATACCGGAGATCGGACGTGGCTCAACGCGCAGCAACCGGCCGGTGTGCCTGATGGATTCATGGGATCTTGGGAATATCATCCAGTTGCCGAAGAAATGTTTATTCTCTCCGGTGACCTATACGTCGAGCGTGGGGTGATGCGCACTGGCGCATATTTCTGGCGCCCGCCTGATATTCATCACGGTCCGTTCGGTGCGCGCGCCGGCATGTTCATGTTGCGGCGCTCCAAGGGTGGGCCGCTGGTGAACTACTGGACCAAGGAGAAGTACAAGTTCTCCTTCGACCGGCCGCATCAGCCGGACCTTCCCCCGGAGCTTGAGCCCTACGGGCTAGAACCCTATCAAGGGCTTGAACCTTACTGAGCTGAGGTCTGCCTGATCAGGCGAACAAGCCGCTGCGCAAGGTCCGAGATCATCCGAAAGCGATTGCTGCCCACGACATTGGCCGTAGCCGTGCCGCACCAGACGATCTGACGTGCCTCTTGATCGATCAATTCCATCATAATTTCGTGGTGAACCGCCCGATTTTTCCGGTCTGGGGCCGGCAGGTCGATACCAACGGAAAAGTCATGGAGCCCAATCCGGTTGCCAACCTAGCCATAAAAGCGACGTCCAACGCGAACCCGGTCCCGTCGGTACACCGTTGTGCGAAAATCTAACAACATTGAGGACGATCCCTCAGGACGAAACCGTGCTGCGCCAATGCGCTCTCGAGCACAATTCGACTGTTGAGCTCGGTGTTGTCGCGAAAATCTGCGTGTCGGTCGTTCGAATTCGCCCCTGGGCACCATTACTTCAATGAGTTAGTGGCGCTTAGGGTTTAGTGGGCTACGGGCGTGGTAAGCGTCTGGCACGCATGAACTGCTGGTGGTCAGCTGCTACGCTAGCGTGAACGGATCTTGATGAGGTTCGCGCGTCCTCGGGCCACGACTTTCGACCATTCGAGGTTATCTTTGCCCATCATTTCCTGAGTTTTGGGCGGGGTCGTAGCCAGCATGCGGGTTGTGCCCGGGACAGTGCACCAGGCGCGTCCCTCGTGGATGATCTTGCGTTGCGGCTTCTTCTTAGGTGATCAAAAAAGTGAACCCTTGACTGACAATTAACCCGAACATACCCCGCGCGGGCCTCGATGCGCGTCGGATCGCTCCGGTCTTGTGCAGAAATTGGGCTGGAAAGCAGTAGCGCGGCGAGGCCAATCGAGATCGACAACACGCCCGCCCTGAACATGGCCTACTCGGCTGCAGATTTTTTTGCAGCCTCTTCCGCGCGGCGCTTCCGGAACGCCGCGACCGCTTCTTGAATTTCGTCCAATGCTGGTTTGAGGGTTTCGTTGTCATTGATGGCCGCCCACCACGCCGCAAGCCGAGGACGTCCGTCGAGGATATTCTCCACGCCATGTTTTACGAACATGGGTCTGGCCAGGCTTACGCTGCCGTGCACGGAAGCATCAGCAAGTGTCAGAGCGTTGCCGTATGCGAAGCCGCCGTCCGCAAAGAAGTGCTCGAGATAGTCGAGTGACGCGAGTGCATCGGTTGACGCGGTCTTGATTGCTTCAGAATCGCCATCGGCCGGCAGTCTCAGCAATGCTGTTACCGCCGGGTATACGTAAATGTCAGTGAGACGGCCCAGCAACTTGACCCGCGCTTGTCCGGCTGCATCGGCGGGCATCAGCGCTGGCCCTGGTAGGGTTGCATCGAGATATTCGCAGATCACAGCCGATTCTGGGATCGAAGTGCCGCCATCAACAAGTAGTGGCATCTTGCCAATGGGGTTCATTGCGAGATAGCTGCCGCTCTTGATGCCATCCTCATAGATCTCAAGGTCAACGCCGCCACCTTTTGCAGCGATCGTTAGCCAGCAGCGCGCGACGTAGGGCGATGCAAGTGATCCGTATAACTTCATGGTGTCCTCCCTCTAAGGAGGGGGAGTATCAGGTGACGCGGGCTGGGCGTCCAGCTTAGGTTCGTACCATCCCTGGCAGTCCTGCCGCGGTTCGGCTGTTCGGAAAAACGCGATCCTTTAGGTGGCTCTCTGAAATTTTCAGACTTTCAAGCACGTTGTTCTCAATGTGTTGAGAGTATTGGGCGGCTTACGGAAGAGGTTTCCGTGGCTTAAGCGGCTTTAGCCTTAGACATTGCGCGCCATACGCGCTCTGGGGTCGCGGGCATGTCGATATGGTCCACGCCCAGTGATGCCAGCGCATCGAGGATTGCGTTCACCACAGCCGGTAATGCGCCTAACGTCCCGGCTTCACCGGCACCTTTTGCGCCCAGCGGATTGGTTTGGCATAGAATCTCGTTGTAGCGGAAATCTATGAACGGCAGGTCATCCGCGCGCGGCATGCAGTAATCCATGAACGAGCCGGACAGAAGTTGTCCACTCTCGTCGTCATAGACCGCATGTTCGAGCAGCGCTTGGCCCATCCCTTGCGCGATGCCGCCGTGCACCTGGCCTGCGACCAACATCGGATTGATGACCTTTCCGAAATCATCAACAACGGTGTAACGGGTGATAGCAACGCGCCCGGTGTCACCGTCGATCTCAACTTCGCAGACATGCGCACCATTGGGGAACGTAGGCACCGGATAGGTGTAGTCGCCGGTTTCGTCGAGTCCCGGTTCCATACCATCAGGCAGATTGGCAGGGTCCTTCGCGGCAGCGGCAACATCCATGATGAGGAGTGATCGGTCGGTACCGGCGATTGTGAATGTACCGTCCTCGAACTCGAGGTCAGCCTCGGCGGCTTCAAGCATGTGCGCTGCAAGGGTGCGGGCCTTCTCTCTTACTTTGTCAGCCGTGGTCAGGACCGCATTGCCGCCGATTACCAAAGATCGCGAGCCCGCAGTACCACCGCCTTGCGGCAACAACCGGTTATCGCCCTGGCGGAAATCAATCTTGTCGAACGGAATGCCTAGTGCTTCGTTGACGAATTGGGCAAACGTCGTGGGGTGTCCTTGGCCGGTACCCAGGGTGCCCATGTCGAGAACCACGCGGCCATCGTCTTTGAATGTGATCTTGGCGGTTTCGGTTGGATCGGCGCCGGTGGCCTCGATATAGGTCGCAACGCCGAAACCGAGCAGTTTGCCGCGTGACTCAGCCTTTTGCCGTCTCGACGCCACGTCCTCTAGACCCGCCGCGACAAGTGCGTCGTTCAAGTTGCGTGCGAAGTCGCCTGAATCGTAGGTTAGGCCCATGGCGGTGTCGTAGGGCATATCGGCTGATCGAATGTAGTTCCGTTCGCGCAAGACGTTGGCCGAGATCTTCATTTCCCGCGCGGCCTTGTCGACGAGCCTCTCAATGACATAGGTCGCTTCGGGTCGACCTGCGCCACGATATGCATCGGTCACCACCGTGTTGGTGAACACACCCGTCACTTCAGCAAGCGCCGCAGGAATTCGGTACAGGCCTGGCAGCATGCGGCTATAGAGCAGGGTGGGGACGAGCGGCCCAACTTGGTTGGCGTAAGCGCCGAGGCTCGCCACTGTCTTGACGCGCAAACCCAGGAAGTCACCGCCCTTGGTCATTGCTAATTCAGCGTGGGTGACATGATCGCGTCCATGGGCGTCGCTAACAAAAGACTCGCCGCGGTCGCCGTACCATTTCACTGGTCG
>JAPKDI010000189.1 GCA_026421105.1 Alphaproteobacteria bacterium
ATGACCTTGTGGTCGATCACCTGCATACGAACGCCCTTGGCCACTAACGCCGTCGCATCCTTTGGCGCATTAGCCCGAAGCCTATTGGCCTGCGCCTGCATCGGTTGGTCCGACTCGAGTAAGACAAGGCTGTAGGCGAAGGGTTCCTGTGACCGGCGCGGCAGAATGATGGACCACGACGCCGTGCCAGACAATGGCGCGTCACCCTGCAGGGTCAGCGGCGGCGGGCCGTCCTTGACCCGCCGGCCTGCATGTATTTGCAGAACCAGCGCAACATGGCGGGGTGCGCCGCCCACATTAACTTCAAAGGTAAGACCGCAAAGGGCGTCAAGACGACTGTCCGCAAAACGACCATCCCCGTCTGCTTTAATCAGCTCCAGCCGAGCCGTTGCACCACCAAACTGTATGTCGGCGCATGTCTTTCCTACCGGAGGGCGTTGCGCCATCAGCCGCAATGTTGATGTTGACTGCTGAGTAAGGGACGGCGATGGCGTGATTTGTTCGGGTTCAGGGGCTGTCGGAGCTTCCGCTTTTCGCGGTTCCTTTGCCTTGGAAGGGGGTGCGACCGTCACGTCAACATTCGAGCCACCGCCGTTAAAGGCAGCAGTCACGTCTCGCACCCAATCCGGCCATAGGGAACCGGATCCCGCATAAGACGCGATTAACGCCCCTGCCGCGACAACGGCGACAAGACTAGCAACGCCCAACCGACGACGCGGCTTCGCCGCCACGGGCGTCTGTGCGATGGTCAGGAGCGCGGGCGCATCGACCCCTATCGCACGAAAGGCGTCCCAGGCGGTGTTGACGGGAATAACCGTTACGCCGGTTATTGCATCCGTATGCTTTACGGCGTCGTGGTTCTCGCCGGCGGGAATAATCCATGTCACCGGGCGACCGCCCAGCTCCGCCAGCATTTCCATCAGGCCCACGAGCTTCTCGGGGATATGACCGACCGACCCGACATTGAGGTCGTGATCAACTTGTCCCGTCAGCATCAGAATCTCATCGGCGTCCCCGGCCTCAGTAGACAGTTCATAGTCGGTCGAGGCAGCGATGGCGTGGGCGAAAAAGACGCCAAGTTGCCAGCTCTTCCCCGCACCAATCGGTGCGGTCACGTCGAGACGAAACGAATGATCCTCGAAGGGCCCAAATTCACGCTCGATCACACCACTACCAGGACGGACAAAATCATCGTAATCACCGCTCACCGGCAGGATCGTCGAGGTTCGGCGCAAACACATCATGGATTGCGGCGCTCGCTCAGGCGTAATCCGCTCGATCAGGACAGGCCCGCCGGTCGTAGCGACATATACCGCAATACGTTTCACCGCAGATACGCAGTCGATCTGGGGTCACGCGCCAGACGTAAAATCTCCGATGACCGCTCCACGATCAGCTGAACAACACCGTTGCGCCAACCAGTCAATTCCAGACAGACGCTGAAGTTCTCGGAATCACAGAACACCAGAGCCGAGGGCGCGTCCTCTGGCTTGGGGACGGGATCGTCAAGTTCGACAATGACATAAATTTGATCCGGCTCCGCCTGGGAGTTCTCAAATCGTATCCGACACCCTTTAGTATTACGATCCGGTAGATCTTCGGTACTTGCCGCCATGGCCTCGGGCACGTAATACGTCGCCCCACGAGCCAGGAAATCACGATAGATTTGGCGCAGTCGCGGTTGACGCAGCATCGCAGAGGCGAGGTCGGCCGGCATCGTGGCTCTAGGGCGCGTCGCCGCCGCGTACAACCGGCTTATCGGGATGCACGTCGCCCTCATTTCTTCCGTGGTGCCTGTCACCGTCAGTCCGTCCTGCGCTTCGTATTCGGCGAAGTGCTGGCGTGCCTCTTCCCGTTCCGCCTCACCTGGTGTGGCGAATTCTCTCATGACGCATCTCCATATAATTCCTTGAACTGGCGACTGAACGCCGTTCGGTCCATCTCATGCCAGGACGCAAGCCCAGGTTCCAATTGGTCCAGGCGCGCCATCGCATCGATGAAGGCCTCGAGCTGCGCCGCGATGGACAGGATCGCCCCCGCGCCAACCCGGAACCCCTCCATTCGATTCTCGTCACCGAGGACGTCGTCATCGAATCCCTTGCGGGTTAATCGCCGAAATGACCGTGCGGCGTCTTCCGTAATTTGCTTCACAGCGTCGTCATCAATGTCCAGTTCGTCGCCATTGCGCAGCGCCGCCTCAAACAACGTCTCTGGTCCACATGGATGAAGGGCGACCACATCACTCGCTGTATCCCCGCCTGCACCCTGCGCCTTCGCACTATTCAGGGCGTGGAACGCTGCCTTCTGCAGTTCGCGAACATGCGTCAAGACCCGGTTAAATTCGGCGCGTCTCGTCTCGTAAGGTTCACAATCCTGGCAGGATATGCGGCGTTTAACCGAGTCAGCTCCGCGTTTGACCTGCAGATCAGTTGTAATCGCGGCCTGGACGGGCCCGAAGGATTCAAGTCGCATAAAGGCCAGCGGCAGGGACACCGCTCGAGGGCCAAATTCCATCAGAGTCTCAATGGCGTCGCGTTCACCGCGTTTCTTGAAGAACTTGATCTCCGCAGCCGGCGCCTCGTCGAGAATTGCAAAGGGCGTCTTCCAGTCGCCAAAGGACCCCAGATCCAGACCGCCATCGCCAGGATCGATCTCGCCATCCTCCCAGTCACCGCCAATGGAGCGCGCACCCTCAGCGGCGGTCGTGCGCGCTACATCATCCAGCGCCTGGATGAAGTTCGCGAAGGCGTTAAAGACAGTCTTGTAGCCTTTGAAGTCATCACCGCCGGAATGGCGCACCCAGAAATCAAGGACACTCTCGTCGTCGATCCGCAACCGTTCCTCCGGCGCCCGTTCTCGCAGGAACCCGTAAATCTTATCGAACCGTTCATTCTGGCTGGTGAAGCTAAGATGACGACCGCGATACTGGCGTACCTGGCGCGCGATGGCGTTTGATGCTTCCTGAATGGCCTGAGCGTTACCCGCATTGGGGATCATCGCGTCCAGGATATCGTTAAATTCACTATAGAAGGCGTAATCTTCCATGCCGCAGAGAAATTCGTACAGGGCGACTAGGAACGGCATACGACCGGTGGTGATGGTGAATTCACTATCTCTGTAGCAGACCACGACACCTTCATTACTTAACGCGAAGCCGTCGCGACGCCATCCTTGTGATGTGACCCGGTTGGTAAAATGATGACGAAATGTGGCCGGGGACGCCCGGTCGCCGTGCAGGAAAAATAGCGCCTGACGATCAGGGTCGTCGCCACATGCGTCCACCGCATTTACCAAATGGCACAGTTCATAGAGGGGCGCATCCCGGTTCGGCCCACCTGCGCGTCCGATCAAGAACCGGGCCAACCGGTTCAGTGTCGGGCGTGGCGCATGACGCGGTACGCCGTCAGGCGTGGTCGCCTCGGCCAGCGCCCGGAAATCGGCCAGGAGCTGTCCGGTTGCGCCCGCGCCTTGTATGGTTTGTTCCGCCAGTTCCATTTTACGCCCCCACCTTCCGGCGTTGTAGACCACGCGCGACTCGCGAACCTTGCAATGTTGCGTTGTAGCAAACGGTAACTCAACTATCACGCCACGTCACCCTAGGTGAGAAATCGTCCAGTGGGCCGTGCGTGGGGAAACGCGTTCGAGACAGATCGTCGAGATCAGAGGCTGCTTTCGTCTCCACCGCAGAACGCCAGCGTACAACCGACGCTGTGGGCAGCTCCCGCACCACGATGCGGCGTGGCATCGCCCGCTTATTGATTCTCGTCCGCGCAGGCGTCCAGCCTCCAACTGCTTCGTTTCTTGCCGTGCGCCACACCGTCGCCTGGTCCGAATACCGGCGGTGCCAGTTCAGCACCGA
>JAPKDI010000190.1 GCA_026421105.1 Alphaproteobacteria bacterium
TCGAGTCCGGGCCATCTTTGGTTGCGCGAGCGCCGTAGGAGCCTTCGTTAACCTCGAGAAAGACCCAATAGTCGCCCGATGGTTTCAAGCCTGCGTAGGAAATAAAAGAGAGGCTTGCTGAGTTGCCTGCGGTGACCTTGGTTGGGATCACCGGCGCGAGTGCTCGCAAGATACAGTCAATCACTCGATTGCACTGAGTGAAGCGTGCCTCGGCCGCAGCCGGCATCTTCGGATTAAAGATTGAGCCTAGCGGTGCAATGACTTCGATGGGGCGGAACGAGCCCTCGTTGGACGGTATGTAGACCTCTTGCTCTGCTTGGTCGAGCAGGAGCGAACGGAAGGCGCAATAAACAGCGACCTTTGTCGAACCTTCGAACGGGACGTTAAACGCCGTTGGAACTTGATCTGATGATCCCGTCAGGTCGACCGAGACGTTGTCGCCTTTCACGGTAACCGCCACCTTGATTGGCAATGTTTTGTTACGGTTGCGACCGTCGTCGTCCATCCAGCCCTCGGCGCGGTAGGTGCCGTTCGGAATTTTGCGGATTTCTTGCCGCATCATCCGTTCGGTGTAGTCCATCAACTCGTCGCACGCGACTTTGAACGTGTCGTAGCCGTATTGGCGGATGAGGTCTTTGTAGCGTTCGACACCGAGGCGTGCCGAGGCGACTTGGGCCTCAATATCGTCCATCAGCATCTTTGCGGTGCGGCTGTTGTATTGTAGGAACTGCCACAGCGTTTCGTTTCGAACGCCCTTTTTGTAGAGCTTCAGTCCCGCGAAAAGCATGCCTTCCGCGAAGACATCAGGGATATCGATTATCAGACCAGGGGTTGCAGCACCGATGTCGACATGATGCGCTGTATTGGCTGAGAACCCAACTAATTCACCTTCGTAAAATATAGGGATGGCGATGGCGATGTCAGGTGAATGGGACGCGCCGTAGTAGGGGTGGTTGTGAATGACTACGTCGCCCTCATGCCACTCGCCGTCTTCCAACGTCTCGGCCATGCCGCGCAAGTAGCCGGGGATCGAACCGATGTGCAGTGGCGTCGAATCCGATTCACTGAGCGTCTGGTAGTCTGCATCAAACAGACCAGCGCCGAGATCTTCCGATTCGCGGATGATTGAGGAGAACGACATGCGATAGAGCACGTGGCCCATTTCGCGAGCCGCGGTGTGCAACGCGCCACCAATCACCTGGAGGGTAATTGGGTCGACCTTGACCTTCTTGGTCTTTGCCGAAGATTTCTTAGCTGGCCGTTTCGCAACGGTCTTAGCCGAACGTTTGGCCGTCGTCTTCCCGGCACGTTTCGTCGCAGTGCGGCGGGAAGCTGTTTTTGTTGATTTTGCCGTGGTCTTGCGGGCCATGGACTACTCCTGATTTGTCTGAATCTTAGACGCTTTTTATGTGGATGTTGCCGTTATCGCTGACCCGTGCGCGGTACCCCGGCGGAACGAGCGTCGTCGAATTGTGCTGTAGGATAATGACGGGACCAGATATTTCGTGGCCGGCCATAAGCTTGCCGCGGTCGTAGCGTGGCGTTTCCACCGTCTTGCCGTCATCAAAGGTCGTCTTCCGCGAGTACATGAAAGCAGCTTTGAGCGTCTTCTTTTTTGCTGCACCAGCTGGCGCCTTCTTGACCTTTGGCCACGTCATCGGGTCAACCTTAGCCACCCCAATGACGCGCAATGTCATAATCTCAACTTGGTCAGAGCCAAACGTGTAGCCGTAATCGAGCTTGTGCTGTTTATGGAAGTTGTCGATCACGACGTTTTTGTTTTTGTCTGAGAGTTTCCCGTTCGGGAGATCAGAGCGCAGTTCAAAACCCTGACCGTGGTAGCGGCATTCCGCAATCCTGATGAGGCTCTGCTTTGATTTAGCTATGCCATCGGCGCTGAGCCGTTCGCGACATTGATTTTCGAGTTGGGCGATGGAAGCATTAATCCGCGCAAAGTCTTTGGTGGTTGCGCCCTCAAGAATGAGCGGCGCTGATCGCGTGAATTCGTACTGCATATCTGTTTCGAGCAACCCGATCGCAGCGTTGATGCCTGGCGCCGGCGGCACGATCACCTCTTTGGCAGAGACCTCGTTAGCCAGTGCGACACCGTGGAGTGGGCCTGCGCCGCCGAACGGCATCAGTGCGAATTCGCGCGGATCGAAACCACGCGCCACTGAGTTTGCGCGAATGGCCAGGGCCATGTTCGAATTGATGACCTTAATGATCCCAAGAGCCGCATCCTTCACGCTCATACCCAGAGGTTTGGCAAGGCGATCGGCGATAACCTTTTTAGAAAGCTCAGGCTTGATGGTCATGTCGCCACCGAGGAACTTGTCGACGTCTAGGCGTCCCAACGCGACCTGGGCATCGGTTACGGTAGGTTCTGTGCCGCCGCGCGCGTAACAGGCGGGGCCAGGTTCCGCGCCGGCGGATTTTGGTCCCACGCGAAACGCGCCGCCCTGATCGATGAATGCGATCGAACCACCGCCTGCCCCGATCGTAGCTAAGTCAATCATTGGAGCGAGCACAGGGTAGTCGCCCACATAAGTATCTCGTGGGTTCATGATCCGAATTTCGCCATTGGGAATAGTGGAGATGTCTGCTGACGTCCCACCAATATCAACCGTAATGACGTTCTTTTCTTTTGAAAGACCTCCGGCCCACCGACCTCCGATCACGCCACCCGCGGGACCCGACATAAGGATCGTTACGGGGCGTTCCGAGGCCATATCGACTGTAGCAATGCCGCCGTTAGATTGCATGATGCGTAACTCGGCGGTGACACCGTCTTTTGTGAGCGTGTTAGCAAGGTTCCGAATGTAGTTGGATGTCTTTGGGCCGACATAGGCGTTCATGGCGGTTGTCGAGAACCGTTCGTATTCGCGGATCACGTTTATCACCTCGCACGACGCAGAGATAAAGACGCCGGGCAGTTCTTTTTGAACGATTTTTTTGGCTTTCATCTCATGTTTTGGATTTAGGAAAGAGAACATGAAACAAATAATGACGGCCTCAACACCGCGTTTCTTGAACAATTTGCAGGCGTCGCGGACTTCGTCTTCGTTGAGAGGCACTTCGATGTCACCAGTCGGCGGCATGACACGTTCAGTGATTGGAATACGGTTCCGCCGCTTGACCAATGGTTTGCTTTGCCACGGTGCGTCGAACTGAAGTGAAAAGTTGTAGGGCCGTTTGTGCCGCGCGATATGCAAAATATCTCGGAAGCCACGGCTGGTGAGCATCCCAACTTCGGAGCCGTTATGCTCCAGGGTGATGTTCGTGGCGACCGTCGTGCCGTGCACAATCAGTTCGATGTCCTTCGGGTCGACGTTCCCAATTTCGCAGATTTCGCGGATGCCGCGCACAACGCCAATAGACTGGTCCTGCGGCGTACTGGGTACCTTGTGGACATATACATCTCTAGGTCCCTTCTCGAGAACGAGATCAGTAAATGTGCCGCCAACATCGACGCCAATTTTTGCCATTTTCTTATTGCCTCCCGAGCACGATCGCACTTACACGGCGATCTCAAAACGGTCGTTAGATTACCGCGTTCGTAACTGAAAACAAGCCAGTGTGCGGACATTTGAAAACACCCACGGTGACGGTTAATGTTTCGCGTTGCGCCATCCCAGCCGGCGCTGATTTCGCTATCCTGAAAAGGTCACCCCGCATGTCCGACCGGTTTCCAAAATCGTTTTCGCCGCTCAAGCTCGGCGCATTCACCCTCAAAAATCGTATCGCAATGGCGCCGTTAACCCGCCAGGCGTCCGAGGATGACGGAACGCCAACTGACGAGATGGCGGCTTATTACGGTCGGCGCGCTCGGGGCGGTTTGGCCATGGTCATTACCGA
>JAPKDI010000191.1 GCA_026421105.1 Alphaproteobacteria bacterium
TGGATCCTTTGCGCGGATTGGCTTCCGAGGCTGTCGGGCTGACCCAGGGAGGTCCATCGAAGGCATCCCGAAGGCGCGGATCGTTACTGTCTTTGAGCACTTTCATCAACCGGGCGGCAATATAGGGCTTGGTCTTTGCGTGTTAGTGCGAGGACACTAACGACGTTCAAAACGACAAACTTCATGGGGTTCATAGGCTGCAGCTCACTCATCGTTTTGTGCTCAGTCCTTCCGACTCCGACACCTCGCGCGGGACGAAGACCGTGTTGCGATGAAGGCTAAATAGTGGCGGGGTGTTCAGAAGCATTACCTGACCTCGCGTCTGCGTTGTGGTGTGCCAGATCATGCCGTCCGCGCCGTTGGGGACTTTCACCACGATGTGCGACTTTCCGTCAATTCGATCGGCGGGACTCAGATCGCGGCGGCCTTTGCCGGGGATCACCAGGCTCAGTCGCGGATTCGCATCGACAATTAGTTCGCGGGTTCCCTTGGGCACGTAGAAGTAATGCGGGCCGCTGTAGGAAATCCATGCGGGGTGAGTGACGGAAGCTTCGAAGATGAACGGCGTTTCCGGCGGGACTTGGAGTTCAAAGTCACCCGTAATTTCCACGCGGTACTCAAACGCCCGCGGCAGCTTGATTTCGACGCCGTGAAAACGGCGGGCTTCATCCGTTGAGGCGCGGAAGGTCTGTTTGAAGATCGCGTCGTTACGCATGAAAATCGTCATTGTGACTGATTTTGAGGTCGGGGCGATGCCAAGTCGCACGGTTTGCGGACCCGACGCACCGAGATAACCACGCAGCCCGCGGCGGAAGCGGCTGGTCGCGCTCTTCTCTCGCGGAGTGCTGTGGATGTGACTCGCTCCTGCATCTTCGCCGGGAAGTCGGACTCGATCGAAGTAGCGGGAAAACGTCACGGTCGGATCGCCGTCGGCCTTGAGCGAGACAAGGGCCTGATCGAACAAGTCATCGATTTCAGAATCCGTAAGAGCGTCGCCAGTCTTCCAAATCGGGGCACGATCTTTGTTCGCCATGTAGAATTCGAGCCGCTTGTCCTGAATCGGTAGCCCGTTACAGAGACGTCGCGCCAGGGCGTAATAGTGAATCACATCCCGATGGCGAATCCGCCACGCGTAGTTCATCAGAGGTTTCAACGCGGCGTAGTAGGCGTCGCTGCGATCGACGCTCCGTCCGCGAACGAGGTCGAAATTGCGGAACATCGCTACATAAATGAGATAGGCCTTCAGATCGGTTAGTCGCGCTCGAACGGCAGGGTCATCCGTCCGGCTCCAAGCCGCTTCGAAATCCGCGAACAGTGGAATCAGCGTCACGGGACGCAGCGGCGGAGCAGCTTCCATCTTCTGGTAGAACGCACGCATCGGCTTGGCGACGTCCCCAAACAATTGCTCGAAGAACTCGTCGACCAGCGGATCGACTTTCGCTTTCGGATTCCACAGAAGCTGTGCGGCGACATACAGACCTAAAGCCTGCGCTCCCCAGTTGGCGTTGGTCTCCGCGTTCACGCCGTTCAGGTTTCGCTCGGCATAGAACGGAATCCACTTGCGATGGTACTCGACACGTCCGCCGCGAGCTCGGCCCGGCAAGCCCCAGTCCCACGCTTCGACGCCGTAGTATTCCCGCAGCCCGATCGCACTGACTTTCTTCGACCAACGTTCGACCAGTTCGGGCAACGAGTATTGCGTTCGGTTAAATCCGAGCGCGACTTGAACGTAGACATTCGGCTCAACGTCGATCGTTGGCGGAAGCCGGTGGCTCGAGTAAGCGTAAAGTCCGACCCACGCCCGTGAATCTTTGGCTCGAAGGCGTTTTGCCGTTTCATTCGCCAGATGGATGACACGATCGGTGGTTGTGCCGAGCGCCTTGCAATTTTCGCAGTGACATGTGCCTTGCCCGTCGGACGGATCGACCGAGACCATAAACGCAGCTGTGTTCGCTCGGCGGTTGGTCTCCAGCAGTTGGCGCCGATCTTTGGCGACGAGTTCGATCAGATCGGGATTGCTGAAACAGAACTTGCGGGCATTGGGAACGCTGGTTTGATCGCGACCGCCATCCTCTTTCATCGCCGACAGTTTTGGATCGCTGGCGAAGACTTCTTTGTTGCGGCCCATAATGTTGCCGTAACTGTGTCCCGTGCGAGTCAAACCGCCCAGGGTGAGCCGATTGGCGGCCGCCCAGCGCTGATAGTCGACCATCAGCGGTTTCAGGTCGTCACCGCTCATTCCATAGGCATACCAGATGCGACGTTCGATCAATTGCGGCGACTCGACTAAGTTAAGATCGACGGAGAGGTTCTTCAGTCGTGGTGTCACATGCCATTTCTTTGACGGCGCGAACCAGCGAAAGCCCCAGCGTCGGAGCAAATCCGCCACACCGAACCGCGCGGCTTCCTCGCTGTTACCGAGTACGTAGATTCGATTTTCATCTGGCCGAGTGGCGATGGCGTAGTCGTCACGCTTCTGCGTCGTGAGCCCGGCGGCGCGTGCGACCTTTGGCCAGACATCCTTCCGCGCGATTACAAGCGAAGGCTGATCGTCGATTTCCTGCACGACGGAAAAGTCGGCCCCGCTGGCCCTTTTCAAAGACTTCGCAAGCCAATCGCCAGCGTCGTTCAAAACAGCCGCGCCTGCCGGAGTACTGTTGCGAGTGTCAACGGCGATTTGGAGCTTTGCGGCACCGTTGTTGAGTATGGCAATCTCCGCTGCGGAGCCAACGACGGGGAACAGGACAAGAACGGTTGCGGTAAAAAGTCTGGCGAGGTTTCTCATAATTGTTCCGGCTAATCCAATTCTAGCTTAGGGCAACGACCCCCAGGAAGCGCAAAGAATCCCGATGGCCGACAAAATAATCCGATAAGACTTCATGGAAAGAGGTTCAAGGTTCGCGATGACGGGACCATTTCAAGAAACCTTCAGAATGGCCGACATGTTGTAGTCCACGGTTTGTTCGACGAGGTGGTCCTCATCGTCGACAGGCTCCTCTGTATACCAGCGTGCGATGCCAACGATGGTCTGCAATATGTGCCTCATCGCGATGTTAATATCCAGATCGCGCAGTTTGCCTTGGTTTGCCAATTCTTCCTTGGTTAAAGGCTTCTTATCGGCCCCCATCAAAGAAACACTCAAACAAAACAAAACTGTAATGATGCTTTTCAATTTCCTAATAGACGTACAAAAATTCATTTGCATTCAGCAAAGCCAAACACAGGTCAGCGAAACCGCGTGTTCGCGCATCGACTTGATGCAGTTGAAGGTCTGGTTGGTAATCCTGATACTCAAAAAGTTTCTCCACAAAGGTAAATGTCTGGCCGGTATTCTCCTCGTTTGCCGAACGGATCACCTCGGTCGGATAAGTGCGGGGTTTTGGATTGCGCTTGGCTTGCTCTTTCGTTGTTTCCTTCCAAAGTTGAAGGGCATCACCAGCCTCGGCCTTTTTCGGCACACGACCGAACGCAAGCCGGAACGCCCGACTAACCGCTTCACCATCGCCCTTGGTTTCGTTTAGAACCCGCGCCGCAAATGCCAGGGCGCGGTCGGCGGACTCCTCGCTGTTGAAGAGCGTGAACACCTGCGGTGTCACATTGGAGCTGTCGCGCAATTCACAGGATTTGTCTGGGCCAGGCTGATTGAAGGTGGTCATGAACGGATCCCGATGGCCGCGTAGCTTGAGAGCGTAAACCGACCGACGATTACGCTGAGCCGGTTTTGTATCCGGAACATAGCTCGGGGCGAAGGTGCCCATGATCATCCGCGGTTGAAGCGCCGCTTCCAGGTTCATGTCCGGACGAGCCGGAATGCCGCCGGGTTTTCGATTCAGTTCGCCCGTCACCGCCA
>JAPKDI010000192.1 GCA_026421105.1 Alphaproteobacteria bacterium
GCGCTCCAGGGTGTGCCCTCAAAACGGGCGCCCGCCGTGCCGGTGGGTGCCTTAGTTTTGCGCCGTCTGATTTCGGCGCTTCAGCCGAGCGAGATCGTGTTTTGCGGGTACGGTCTGCGTGAGGGACTGGTTCATAGTCATTTGCCAGACGAAGAGCAGCAGCGAGACCCGTTCATTGCGTTTTGCGAGGACGAAGCCGCGCTCAGTTCGCGATTTGCGCTACACGTAGAGGAAGTTCTCGACTGGTTTGAACCCGTACTAGGCGAAGCAGACCTGAACGCCGAGCGTTTGCGGCGAGGTGCCATTTTGCTCAGCGAACTGGCGTGGCGGGGGCATTCTGACTACCGAGCCGAGCAGGCTTTGGTCCGTATTCTCCACGCGCCGTTCGTCGGGATTGGTCATCGCGGTCGGGCCCTTGTGGCACTTGCCGTCTACGAGCGTTACCGAGGGGACCCTGACTTTGTGATGGCTGGCGAGGCCCGCAAACTGCTCGACCAGAACGAGACCGAGCGAGCGCTAACGCTGGGCAAGATTCTTGACCTTGCGCAGACCCTGTGCGGCGGCGCGCCTGGCCTGCTCCCTCGAACTTCTCTTACGCTAAAAGGAGGCTCGCTGTGCCTGACGTTGCCGCCGGATTTGGTCGATTTCGCTGGGGAAGTGGTTAGGAAGCGTCACAACAAGCTGGCCCGCCATTTGGGTGTCCGCCCGGAAATTGCGATCTTGGCTTAGTTTTTCACGTCGATGAGACGGACCTTCCGCCCCGCCGCTGCGAGGGCGAGTTCACCGTGCTTCAATCTCAATGCATCTGTGCCAAAAACGTCGCGGCGCCAGCCCTTCAGAGCCACGACATCGGCATCGTCGTTGGCGGCGATTTGCTCGAGGTCGCTGACATTGGCGACGAGTTTCTGCGCAACCTCATGATCCTCGCACTTCATGCGTAGCAAGACCTTCAACAGCTCCACGAGGGGACCAATGCCTTGCGGCTTTTGGGAGCGGTCCGGCACAATCGGAAGGTCAGATTTAGGAATATCGAGTCCCTTCGCGACCGCCTGTATGATCGCATCGCCACGGGCGCCGTCGGCGATCCCTTTCGGAAAGCCGCGGATGCGCTCCAGATCCTCTCGGGATTTAGGCGGGTGCGCCGCGATCTCTAGCAATGCTTCGTCGCGAATGATGCGGTTGCGTGGGACGTCACGTGCCTGGGCTTCGCGTTCCCGCCAGGCTGCCGCTTCTCGCAAGATGGCGACCGTGCGGGGCTTAGGGTTCCGGAGCTTAAGCCGCCGCCATGTTTCCTCCGGCTTGACCTCATAAGTCGCCCGATCCGTCAAAACTGCCATTTCCTCGCTGAGCCAATGCGTCCGGCCGTTCTTCTCGAGCGTCAGAGACAGCTTGTCGTAGATCGGTCTCAGGTGGATCACGTCGTCGAGGGCGTAGCCGATTTGGCGCTCTGTCAGAGGGCGTCGTGCCCAATCCGTGAACCGCGAACTTTTGTCGATATTGGCACCGGCCAGTCGCGAAGCCAGGGTGTCGTACGCGACCGAGTCACCGAAACCGCAAACCATTGCGGCGACTTGGCTATCAAATATTGGGTGAGGGACTTCGCCCGTCAGATGGTGGAAAATCTCAAGGTCTTGCCGCGCGGCATGAAAAACCTTGAGAACACCGGGGTTCGCCAAGAGATCGAATAGCGGCGTAAGATCGATATTCGGCGCAAGCGGGTCGATTGCCGCCGATTCCTCGGGGCCGGCAATCTGAACCAGGCAAAGCTTTGCCCAGTAGGTGCTTTCCCGCATGAATTCGGTGTCCACCGTGACATAGGCAGTGTTTGAAAGGCGTTCGCATAGCGCGGCGAGGTCAGCTGAGGTGGTCAGTACGGTCATTGGGGCTGTATACACGATCTGTCGGGTTCCCGCGCGGGGTGCCCTTGCTTGACAAGCCGATGGCGGCATGCCCATTTGCCCGCGCTTTTCCCCCAGAAATCTGCCGGAAGACCATGAAGAGTATTTATCGGAGTCACACCTGCGGCGACCTAGCCGAAACCAGCGTTGGAGAGACGGCAACACTCTCCGGCTGGGTCCATCGGAAACGGGACCACGGCAACCTGCTGTTTATCGATTTGCGGGACCATTACGGCCTCACGCAATGCGTCATCGAGACCGGTGCGGAGCAATTCTCAGTCCTGGAGCGGGTTCGTCCGGAAAGCGTCATCAAGGTTACTGGACCGGTGGTTGCGCGGAGCGCGGACACCGTGAACACGGCATTGCCTACCGGTTATGTGGAGCTGCGGATTGAAGCGGTTGAGGTTCTATCTTCGGCTGAGGAACTTCCGCTCCAGGTTTTCGGCGATCAGCTGTACCCGGAAGATACTCGCCTACGGTATCGCTTCCTGGATCTCCGGCGCGAGCAACTACATAACAACGTTATGCTGCGGTCGCGGGTGTTCTCGGGCATTCGTCGGCTGATGGGGGACCAAGGGTTCACCGAGTTCCAAACCCCGATCCTTACCGCGAGTTCTCCGGAAGGCGCGCGCGATTTCTTGGTGCCGAGCCGGCTACATCCGGGCAAGTTCTATGCCCTGCCGCAAGCCCCACAGCAGTTCAAACAATTGGTGATGGTAGCCGGATTTGATCGCTACTTTCAGATTGCGCCGTGCTTTCGCGATGAGGATCCACGCGCTGACCGATCACCGGGCGAGTTCTATCAACTCGATCTGGAAATGTCGTTTGTAGAGCAGGATGACGTGTTCGCGGCCGTGGAACCTGTTGTGCACGGCATCTTCTCGGAGCACGGGTCTTGGCAGGTTGATGACGCCCCGTTCCGCCGGATTCCACACTCCGAGGCCATGCTCAAATACGGGAGCGACAAACCCGACTTACGCAATCCCATCTTGATCGCCGATGTGACCGAGGGTTTCCGTGGCTCAGGGTTCAAGATATTTGCGGGAGCGATTGAGAAGGGATCCGTTGTTCGGGCCATCCCCGCGCCCGGTGCCGCCAAGCAGCCCCGAAGCTTCTTCGACAAAATGAACGACTGGGCGCGCAAGGAACAAGGCGCCGCTGGCCTCGGCTATATCGTGTTCGATAATGGCGAGGCGAAGGGTCCAATCGCCAAAAATTTAGACCCCAACCGTATTGATAAAATATGTGAACTAACCGGGGTAAGTGACGGTGATGCTGTATTTTTTTCGTGCGATAAACCGAAGGGGGCAGCGACACTTGCGGGGGCTGCCCGGACCCGCCTTGGCGAAGATCTGGCACTTTTGGAGACCGGCGTATTTCGCTTTTGCTGGATCACCGACTTCCCACTCTACGAATATGACGAAGACGCCAAGAAGGTTGAGTTCGGACACAATCCGTTTTCGATGCCGCAGGGCGGCCTTGAGGCGCTTGATGCGGAAGATCCGCTCACGATCCTCAGTCAACAATATGACCTGGTTTGTAATGGGAACGAACTCGCGAGTGGCGCCATTCGTAACCACCGCCCTGAGGTGATGGTTCGAGCGTTCGCGATTGCGGGCTACGACGAAAAAGAGGTCAAGGAGCGTTTTGGCGGGCTATACAGCGCATTCCACTTTGGTGCGCCACCCCATGGGGGCATGGCGTTTGGAATGGAGCGAATTGTGATGCTGTTGGCGAACGAGACCAACCTGCGTGAGGTCACGCTGTTCCCAATGAATCAGCGTGCCGAAGATCTCATGATGGGGGCGCCGTCTGAGCCCGCGCCGGCGCATCTCCGGGAGTTGTCGGTTCGCGTCGTGCTCCCCGAACCAAAAAAAGATGAGACGCCCTAGGCCGCTGCCGGTTTAGGCTTTGCCTTGAGTTTGGCGGCGGGTGGCGCGGATGCGT
>JAPKDI010000193.1 GCA_026421105.1 Alphaproteobacteria bacterium
GATGAAGGCTTCACGGGCGCTCTTGGCTTCTTCGAGGGAGAAAGCCCGCTAGATCACCCGAACGCCAGACTCTTCAGCAATTTTTTTCAGCACAAGTCGGGTGATGCCGCTCAGGATTGAGTTGGCTAACGGCCGGGTCACGAGGTTGCCATTGATATCGACGATCCAAGCGTTGGTCGAGGAGCCTTCGGTAACCATGCCGTCTTCATCAAGCTGCCAAGCCTCAAACCCACCCGCTTCGCGGGCGGCCTGTTTGGCGAGTACGTTGGGTAGAAGGGAGATCGATTTGATATCGCATCGTGCCCAGCGGATATCGGGCACTGTCACCACCCCGACGCCGTCCTCCCGGTTTGCCGCGCTAGGCCGTCCGCCGCGCCGAGCGGTCGCCACGATAGCGGGTTGGGCATGCTCCGGAAACGGATGGTCGCGTTTTGCAACGCCGCGCGTTACCTGCAAATAGACGATGCCGTTTCGGATACGATTGCGACGAACGACTTCGCGCAGTACGACGTCGAGGGCTGCGCGCGTCATGGGTTGATCGATATCGATTTCGCTGAGGCTGCGTTCGAGCCGGTCGTAATGGGGCACCGCATCCACGAGGTGGGTGTTGTCTACCGCCATCACCTCATAGACACCGTCCGCAAATTGATAGCCCCGGTCTTCGATATGAACGCCCGCGGCATGATGGGCCACATAACGGCCGTTGACGTATGCAATGCGGGACACGATTAGTTCCTCCAATAGGCTCGAGTAAAGAGGACTAGCACCACCAACAGCTCCAAGCGGCCGAAGATCATCGTCGCACTAAGCGCCCATTTCGTCGCGTTCGAGAAGTCCGGGTACGAAAGGAAGGGCGCCGTCATCGATAGCCCCGCCCCTGCCGTTGATAGGGTCGTCGCCGACAGTGCCAGCGCGCTTTGCAGGTCAAATCCCAACAAACCGAATACTAATGCGGCGAGGGCCATAAACGATAAGAACATCATCAGTTGGCCCCACACACTGCGCAAGGTTGGTTCATCGATAATCTGGCCGGCATAGCGTAGCCGCACCACGCCATGTGGATAGGACAGGCGCGACAATTCGCGACCCGCGAGCTTAAAGAACACAACGAGGCGCAAGAGGCGCATACCGCCGGCGGTCGACCCGGTGGCGCCCCCGATCAACATTAGGCCCATCAGCAATACAGGGACGATGACCGGGAGTGTGCCGGTGGTCGTGCCGGTGGCGGCGTAGCCTGTTGTCGTCAGTGATGAAACGACATCGAACACCGCCGGACGAAGAGCGCTACCGAAGGCAAAGTCTTGTGTTACCACGAGGGTTGCGGAGATCACCGCCGTTGCGCTTGCCACGATTGCCAGGAGATAACGGGTTTCGACGTCTTTCCAGATCGCGTTCTGTTGCCCGTGGGTCATGGCCCATAAGATGGCGAAGTTCAAGGCGCCGGCAATCATGAATACCATCAAGACGATTTCGACGCCGACGCTCTCAAACGCCAACACTCCGGCGGTCCGCGTACTGAAACCACCTGTTGAAATGGTTGAAAGGGCATGCGCTGTGGCATCAAACGGTGACATGCCAACTACAATGAGGGCGAGGATACACAGCGCGGTGAGGCTGAGATAGATCCACCAGAGGTGGCGACCGACTTGTTTGGCCCGACCGAAGAGCGTGTCGCGAGCACCGCGCGGCATAGGGGAGGAAAACAAGTTCATGCCCCCGATGCCGCCAAAGGAAAGCAGTGCGACGGCGAACAAGATAATGGCGAAACCACCCAGCCACTGGAGAAGTGCGCGCCACAAAAGAATCCCCTGTGGCACGGAGTCCAAATTGCTGAGGATCGACGCGCCGTTTGTCGTAAAGCCCGACAGCGCTTCGAAGTAGGCGTCGGTGAACGAAGCGAACACACCACTGAGCATGAAAGGGAGCGACGCGAGCGCCGGGATGATTACCCAAAGCAGTGTCGCGGCCATGAAGCCGGCTCGAATGTCAACTTGCCGCTCGGTTCCACGAGTGGCCGCAACCCCAATGCCGCCAAAAAACACGGTTAGACCTGACCCGGTCAGAAACGCCGCGCCGACAAGGGGTTCTCCAACGCTAAATGAGAGCGCCGCCGGAAGCAGCATGAAGGCCGCGAGGATTGCAGCCGCCCAGCCGAGAACGTTGAGGTGAGTTGAGACCATTGAGTGCCGGGGGCAGGGCTCCGAACTCAGAAGAAGTCTAGCCGAACGGCAAACATCTTCTCGACTTTCTTCACCATGTTTCGGGTGGCAAAGACAATCACTCGATCGCCGGTCTGAATCACGGTATCCGCGCGTGGGATGATGACCTCCTCGCCGCGGACGAGCGCCCCGACAATCACTCCAGACGGAAGTTTGGCTTCCCGCAGAGTTTTGCCGGACAAAGGCGATGTTTCAAGAGTTTCAGCCTCGATGATTTCGGCCAAGCCGTCGCGTAGAGAATGAACGCCGCGAATGCGACCGCGTCGAATGTGCTGCAAAATTCGAGACACCGTGATGGCCCGTGGGTTGACCACGGCATCGATGCCCAACGAGCGCACCAGCGGCCCGTAGGTCATGTTGTTGACGAGCGTGGTCGCACGCGCGGCCCCTTCCCGCTTTGCCAAGAGCGAGCTGAGAATGTTGACTTGGTCGTCGTTGGTGACCGCGATGACGGCGTCGGCTCCTTGGACGTTGGCCTCAGCGAGTATTTCTGACGCCATCGAATCGCCAAAGATGACGACAGCTTTTTCGAGTTGGTCGGCGGCGCGCTCTGCTTGGTCTCGGTTGAGTTCGATCAGCTTGAGGCGCACATCGGGGATTTCGTCGATTATCTGTTTGGCGAGAAATAGGCCGATGTTGCCGCCGCCAATGACGACGATCCGGCGAGCTTCTTTTTCGTCGTGCCCAAAGGCGGACATGGCGCGCCCGACCTGTTTGGTCTCGACCGAGAAATAAACCTCGTCACCCACCAGAATTTGGTCGTCGCCGCCTGGGGTGATGATGCCTTCGGCTCGGACAATGCCGACGATTCGCATGTGGAGATCGGGAAACAGTTCAGTCAACTGGCGTAGTGGTGTGTCGATGATGGGGCAGGTTTCGTCGATCGCGACCGCGACAACACGGACGCGATCATCGACGAAACTAACCATGTCGGTTGCGCCCGGCACGGTGAGCCGGCTGGTGATGGCGCGTGCGACCTCAATCTCGGGCGAAATAATGACGTCGATCGGCATGTGGTCGCGGGTGAAAAGGTTTTGCCAACTCGGATCAAGGTAGGTCTGAGCCCGAATGCGCGCGATCTTGGTCGGCACCTCGAAGAGTGAGTGCGCGACCTGGCAGGCCACCATGTTGATTTCGTCGTACTGGGTTACGGCGACAATCATCTCTGCGTCGTGTGCGCCGGCCTTTTCGAGCACGTCGGGATGCGAAGCATAGCCTTCGATCGCGCGGACATCGAGCGAATCGTTCATCTGTTGGATCGTTTCGGGTGACTGATCCACGATGGTAACGTCGTTATTCTCGGAGGCCAGCTGGCGCGCGATGCTGGAACCGACAAGGCCCGCGCCGCAAACGATGATTCTCATGCTGAAGGCCTACGTGCTTTCAAATCGGGGTCGGGCTAGGCCCGACTGTTGCCGCCGGTCACGCCGAGCGCCTTGAGTTTTCGATGAAGGGCTGAGCGTTCCATACCAACGAACGACGCGGTGCGCGATATATTTCCGCCAAAACGGTTGATCTGGGCCAGCAAATACTCGCGTTCAAACACCTCGCGCGCCTCGCGCAACGGCATGGCCATGACCTCGCCGTTGTGGGCCCGACGCAAAAAGGAGGCGCCGT
>JAPKDI010000194.1 GCA_026421105.1 Alphaproteobacteria bacterium
TTATTCATGCTAATCAGTCGGCGTATGTGATTTACACGTCCGGCTCGACCGGTCAGCCGAAAGGCTGTGTCGTGACCCATGGCAACCTAGAACGTCTGATGGCGTCGACCGAGACTGGGTACGCGTTCGACGAACGTGATGTGTGGTCGCTGTTCCATTCCTACTCGTTTGACTTCTCAGTTTGGGAAATCTGGGGAGCCCTAGCGTACGGCGGGCGTCTCGTCGTTGTGCCGTACTGGGTAAGCCGTGCGCCTGACGCGTTTCTCGACTTGCTTGCCCAGGAACAGGTCACCGTTCTTAATCAGACTCCGTCTGCTTTCAATGAACTTGTGCGTGCGGATGCGCGGCTGTCCCCATCGCTCGCATTGCGCTATGTGATTTTTGGCGGCGAGGCGCTTGATATCGGCGCACTCGCGCCGTGGTTTCGACGACACGGTGACACGCGTCCGCGTCTGGTTAACATGTACGGCATAACTGAGACGACTGTGCATGTAACCTATCGGCCGATTTGTCAGGCGGACGCCGAGGCGCATGCGAGCAGTGTCATTGGTTCGCCCATTCCTGATTTGAGTTATTACCTCCTGGACGAATCGCTGGCACCGGTTCCGATTGGCGTCACTGGTGAGATTTACGTAGGTGGCGACGGTGTATGCCGGGGCTACCTTAATCGGCCCGGGCTGACAGCTGAGCGTTTTGTGCCGGATCAATTTAGCGACTCGCCTGGCGCGCGGCTGTACCGAACAGGGGATCGTGGACGGTGGACGGAATCGGGTGACGTTGAGTATCTCGGGCGTTTAGACACCCAAGTTAAGATTCGCGGTTTTCGTATCGAGGTCGGCGAGGTAGAAGCGGCCTTGCGCGCCCAAAACGGAGTGACCGACGCTATCGTCCTGGTGCGCGATCATGGGGTCGCGCAGCAACTGTTGGGCTACGTCGTAACGATAGACCCAGCGGCTGATATGTCGTCCTTGCGCGCGGGCCTCGAGCAAAACTTGCCCGGCTATATGATCCCGGCTCATCTAATCTCGGTGCCTGCCCGGCCACTTACTGCGTACGGAAAGCTGGATATGTCTGCGCTTCCTGAGCCGCAGGGTACCGCCACGGCGGGACGAGAGTGGGCACCGCCGCGAACTGACGCAGAGCGATGTCTCTGTGAAATTTGGGCGGACGCGCTCGGCGTATCACATGTTGGAATTGATGACAACTATTTCGAACTCGGAGGTGATTCTATTCTTGCGCTGCGCGTGATTGCGTTGGCTAGAGCCCGCGGCGTGACATTCGGTATTCGTGAGTTGTACCAACGCCGCACGATTCGCGCGTTGATTTCATCGACGCCGGACGGTGATCCGGAGCACGCGCCGCAAAATCACCTACCCTTTTCGTTGATTAGCGAAGCGGACCGCGCCGAGGTGCCCGGCGGCGCTGAGGATGCCTATCCGCTGACGCACTTGCAGGCCGGGATGTTTTTTCATGCGGCGCTCGACCCAGCGTCAGCCGTCTTTCACGATGTTTTCTCGTACCGCCTCGGGCTCGAGTTTCATGAAACGCCGTTCCGCAAGGCAACCAATACGGTTACCGAGCGACACCCAGTATTAAGAACGTCGTTTCATTGGGAACCATACGAACAACCTTTGCAGATTGTATGGGCGACGGCCTCGATTGCCATCACGGTGGAGGACCTCAGAGGCTTGCAACCAGCGGCGCAAGACGAGTTGATTACCCGGTGGCGAGAAGCCGAGAAGCATCGTGCGTTCGAACCTACCGAAGCACCATTGCTCCGATTGCACGTGCACATTCGAGGTGGCGAGGATCTGGAATTAACGGCGGACTTTCACCACGCCATTCTTGATGGTTGGAGCTTCGCTACGTTTATGTCCGAGTTGGTCGGGCATTACCTTGATCTGACTGAGGGGCGTGCAGTCGAGGTGCCTGCGCCTTCGCAGTCGTTTCGTAACTTTGTCGCGCTCGAGGACACGACATTGCGATCCGAGCAAAGTCGGCAATTTTGGACCGATCAGCTCACCGAACCTTCCGTCGTTCGCTTGCCACGCTGGCCGGGTTCGCCGCATGGCGACGGCCACGTTTCCCACGCGGTGGCGATCCACGATGGCGTGGGCGTACAAGCACTGGCGCACCAAATTGGCGTGCCCGTCAAAAGCATCTGCCTAGCGGCGCACATGGCCGTGCTGGCAACGGTGACCGGAGAACGGGATGTGGTCACCGGGTTGACGACGAACGGTCGCTTGGAGGAAGAGGGGGCAGCCGGTGTTCTCGGGCTGTTCCTCAACACCGTTCCGTTCCGATTGAATGTCCAGCGTGATACGTGGCAATCAATCGTGGAACGCACTTTTGAAGCAGAGCGAACGCTGCTGACCCATCGGCGTTTTCCGCTGTCCGCGATGAAGGCGATCGCTGGCGGCCGGGAACTTTATGACGCGGGCTTCAATTTTGTCCACTTCCACGCGTATCGAGCGGTTGCAGAGCGCCTAGATATTCTAGGCGCTACAGCATTTGAGCAAACTGACTATGCCTTCGTAGCGAACTTCTCCGTCGACCCTCGTAACGGCCAGCTCGCTTTACGTCTGAGCTATGACGCGGCGCAATTTCCTGCTGATCAAATTGAAGCCTTCGCCGGTTACTACTCCCGAGCTCTCTCGGCGCTGGTGTCCGCACCCGACGAGTGCTGGTCCGAAGCATCGCTGTTGGAACAGAAGGAACAGGCGCGGCTAGTCCATGACCTCGGTACCGGACCGCGGACTATTTCGCAAGATGACTCAATCCTATCGCGATTTGAAGCGGCAGCACAGCAGTGGCCGAACGCTCCGGCGGTCATTTGTGATGGGCGGTCGTTGTCGTATGCGGAACTCAATTTGCGTAGTAATCGGGTGGCGGCGGGGCTTCGATGTCTAGGTGTGAGAGCCGAGGTGCTAGTTGGGCTTTGTTTGCCACGATCGGAGTGGCTCCTCCCCGGTCTGCTCGGCATCCTGAAGGCAGGCGGCGCGTATGTGCCTATAGATACTGCTTATCCTGAGGAGCGCATCGCCTATCTGCTTGCCGACAGTGGTGCATCGGTTGTATTGACGGACGGCTCCAGAGAGGGCGTCGACGTGCGGTCGCTTGCGGCAAGCGGCACGGGAAGCAATCTCGGCACTGGTCCCCGGCGCGAGCAGGTTGCCTATGTAATGTACACCTCTGGGTCCACCGGGCGACCCAAGGGAACCATGGTGCCGCACGGGGCGCTGGCGCACTATCTCAACTGGGCCGCTGATGCGTATGAAGTCGCACCAGGGGAGCGGTCCATCGTGCATTCATCGATCTCGTTCGATGCCACGATAACCAGTCTGTTGACGCCACTGGTAGCCGGCGGCGCGGTCGAGCTTCTTCCTGAGGGTGACGCGGTGCTGCCACTGGCCCGCGCGCTCGCCAGCGATGTGGCTTATCGCATCGTCAAGATCACGCCGGCGCATCTTGATCTCCTTCGCCATGAATTGATGCCAACCGGCGTGCGCGCGCAAGTTGGCGCATTCGTGATTGGCGGCGAGTCACTGCTAGAGTCGACCTTGAAGTGGTGGCGTGACGCGGCACCGCAATCAAGACTGGTCAATGAATACGGTCCGACCGAGACGGTGGTTGGATGTGCAGTGTTCGAGGGTAGCGAGGAAGGTGCGACCGCTAGCGTGCCGATCGGCCAACCGATTGACCGAATGAAACTCTACGTTCTTGATCGCGATACCTGCCCTGTTCCATTGGGCACGACTGGCGAAATTTATATTGCCGGCGCAGG
>JAPKDI010000195.1 GCA_026421105.1 Alphaproteobacteria bacterium
TTCAGGCGTATCGTTCTTGTATTGCGGGCCCACCTCGAACAAACCGATATCTGTTGCGCCACGGTCAAGGTTACGCGCGGCGGCGGTGATCAAGTTGGGCAGGATGCTGGGTCGCATGACGTTGAGGTCGGCGCTGATTGGGTTGAGCAGGCCTAAGGACGTTTCACCGCCACCAAACTGTGTGGCGAACCGTTGCGGCATGAATGACCAAGTGACGCATTCTTGGAGACCACGACCTGCCAAGGTTCGCCGCGCGGTCATGCGGTGCCGCTGTGCAGCGGTAAGTGCCGGACGGGTCACCGCACGCTCTTTCTGGAGCGGCACGATGGGGATCTTGTCGTACCCAACGATTCGAGCAACTTCTTCCACGAGATCGGCCTCGCCATCGACGTCACGTCGCCAAGGCGGCACGTCCACCGTCACGCTGGCCCCGTGCGGAAGGGCCCCAAAACCGAGGGCGGTGAGCACCCGAAGACTTTCATCTTCTGGCACGTCGAGGCCAACGAGTTGGTGGACACGTGCTGGACGAAATTCAACCTGCCGTTGCCATGCCGGCACGGCTCCAGCGACAACTAGTTCACTCGCCTCGCCACCACAAAGATCGAGCACCATGCGGGTAGCTAACTCCATACCGAAGAAGACCGCATCTGGATCAACACCGCGCTCGAAGCGATACCGGGCATCGCTGATGAGGTTGTGCTTGCGGCCGCTCATCGCGGTCCGGATTGGATCGAACAGCGCCGCTTCGACGAAGACGTTCTGCGTTTTCTCAGTGCAACCAGAGGACTCGCCGCCAATGATACCGCCTAACGCCAGAGGCCCGTCATCATCGGCAATGACGGTAACAGCGTCATCCAGTTCGTATTCGCGACCATCAAGCGCAAGGAGGCTCTCGCCGGTGCGTGAGAGGCGCACGTGGATGCCGCCTGCAATGGTGTCCGCGTCAAACACGTGAAGCGGCCTACCACGATCGAACGTGATGAAATTAGTAATATCGACCAATGCCGAAATAGGGCGCAGCCCGATCGCCCGCAAGCGACCTTGGAGCCATCGCGGGCTTGGCCCATTTTTTACGCCACGCAAATATCGGCCAACGAAAAGTGGACACGCCTCGTCTTGGTCCTCAAGGCGACGCTCTATGGTAATGCGGCTTTTGAAGGTACCGGGTACCGTTTCAGCTTGGCGCGAGATGACGGTGCCGAGGCCACCGGCTGCGAGATCACGCGCGATACCCGCTACCCCAAGACAGTCCTGGCGGTTCGGCGTGATGCCGATCTCGATGACCGGATCATCTAGGCCGGCGAAGGCCGCAAAAGGGGCGCCAACTGGCGCATCCGAAGCAAGATCAATAATGCCTTCGTGGTCATCCGAAAGACCAAGTTCGCGCTCCGAGCAAAGCATGCCGCTGCTTTCGACACCGCGAATTTTCGCCTTCTTAAGGTGCAGGCCTGTCCCAGGGACGACGGTGCCGGCCGGAGCAAACACACCCTTCAGGCCGCGCCGCGCGTTGGGTGCGCCGCAGACCACTTGCACCGCCTCACTGCCGGTATCGACACGACACACTTGCAGTTTGTCCGCATCCGGATGACGAGTGCATTCGATAACTTCGCCGATGACGAATGCTGACAACTGTTTGCCCGGGTCGGCAACGCTCTCGACTTCCAGGCCAAGGGAAGTGAGCTTATCGACCACCTCATTGAGCGGCGCCGCAGTCTCAAGATGCTCCTTTAGCCACCCCAGCGTGAACTTCATCGCGCCAACCCTCCAGCAAGGGTCGGAACATCGAGAGCGCTGAAACCGTAGTGCCGCAACCAACGAAGGTCTGATTCGAAGAACGACCGTAGATCTGGAATGCCATACTTAAGCATCGCAATGCGATCAATCCCCACGCCGAAGGCGAATCCTTGGTACTCGCTTGAATCGACGCCGCAGTTCTCTAGAACGCGAGGATTGACCATGCCGCAACCGAGGATTTCCAACCAATCGTCGCCGGCACCGATCCGTAGCTCGCCATCTTTGCGCGCACATCCGATATCCATTTCGGCGCTGGGCTCAGTAAACGGGAAATAACTCGGCCTAAATCGAAATGGCAGGTCGTCAACATCGAAAAACGTGCGCGCGAATTCGATTAGACATCCTTTGAGGTGACCCATATGCGTGCCGCGGTCGATTACCAACCCCTCAACCTGGTGGAACATTGGCGTATGGGTCATGTCTGAATCGGAACGGTAGGTCCGACCAGGCACGATAATGCGGTGCGGTGGCGGTGCCGACATCATCGCTCGAATCTGCACAGTCGATGTATGGGTCCGTAGCAGCTTCCGTGACCCATCCTCGTCTCCCGAAAGATAGAACGTGTCGTGCATCTGCCGCGCCGGATGTTCTGGCGGCATGTTAAGCGCCGTGAAGTTGTGGAAATCGTCTTCGATGTCCGGGCCCTCGGCGAGGGCAAATCCCATGTCTGCGAAGATCGCGATAATTTCCTCAGTGACCTGGCTCACCGGGTGAACGGAACCGGCTGTTTCAGGTCGCACGGGCAGAGTGAGGTCGATGTGTTCTTGTTGAAGGCGCGCTTCCAAGCTCGCCTCCTCTAGGGACACCCGACGCGCATCGATCGCGGTAGAGATGCGATCCTTCAAGCCGTTCAACAAAGGGCCTGCGGCGCGGCGTTCGTCCGGCGTCATCTTGCCGAGTGACTTCATCAGATCGGTGACGCGGCCTTTGCGTCCAAGCGCACCGACGCGTACCTGCTCCAACACCTCAGGTGTTTCGGCGCCAGTGACGGCGGCCATCAATTCAGCTTCTGTTTCTATCGGGTCCTGCATGGTCATCACTAGAGGGCTCCCAGTCGGGCCCTTCGAGAGTGACTTTCCGAGAGGGCCGGGGCTCAGGCCTTCGCGTCAGCCTTTTCCGGTGCGGTATCGAGAGCGGTCTGGGCCGCCTCGGCTAGCTTACTAAAGGCCCCAGGCTCTTTGACGGCGAGGTCGGCCAATATCTTCCGGTCCACCTCGACACCAGCGAGTTTGAGACCGTTGATAAAACGACCATAGGTCAAGCCGTGTTCACGTGCCGCTGCATTGATCCGTTGGATCCACAGGGCGCGGAAGTGCCGTTTGCGGACGCGGCGATCACGATACGCATACTGCAGGCTTTTCTCGACCCGCTCGATTGCGACGCGAAACGCGTTGTTCCCGCGGCCACGAAAACCCTTAGCAGCTTTGACAACCTTACGATGACGGGCGTGTGTTGTGACGCCCCGTTTTACACGTGCCATGGCGCCGCCCTATCCGTACGGAAGAAATTTTTTGACGATCTTGGCGTCAGGTGCGCTCAGGATCGACGTGCCGCGCTGATTGCGGATTTGTTTATTGGTGCGCTTGATCATGCCGTGCTGCTTGTTGGCCTGGTTCATCCGAACCTTGCCTGTGCCAGTCAACCGGAAGCGTTTTTTCGCACCGCTCTTGGTCTTCATCTTGGGCATTTTGCTTCCTTTCGTGGGTCTTGAAGCTATTCGGTGGATAGGCAATGCCCTTCGGCCCGGCCACCTTGAGGGCGGCGTTATAGACGTCTGCCCCGCGCAAAACAAGGGCGCGGCCGTATTGGCTGGTCGAGACGGTGTTTACGAGCAATATAAATCGAGATATAAGCATATATTTATATAAAACCTGAATAGCGGAGAACTCGCATATATACATACATATGCATATATATATATATATATACATATGCATATATATATATATATATTATATATATACATATATATGCA
>JAPKDI010000196.1 GCA_026421105.1 Alphaproteobacteria bacterium
CCCCAAACACCGAAGGATTTGGCGAACATCTCAAAGTCCGGGTTGTTGAACGCAAGGTCCGAGTGCTTGCCGTCAAACGAGTTCTGCTGCTTCCATTTGATCAGCCCGTACTCGCCGTCCAGCCACACCATCGCGACGACATTCTGCTTCAAACGAGCAGCCGTCTCGATGTCTTGTGCATTCATCATGAAGCCGGCATCGCCGCTAATCGACAGAACCTTCCGATCCGGAAAAGCCATCTTCGCGCCAATTGAACCCGGGAAGGCAAAGCCCATGGTGCAGAACCCGTTCGAGATCAGGCACGTATTGGCCTCGTCGCACTGGTAATAGCGCGAGATCCACATTTTATGGGCGCCAACGTCCGACAACAGGATGTCGCTCGGTCCCATTGCTTCGCGCACATCCCACAGAATTTTTTGCGGCTTCATCGGGAAGGACGCGTCGTCCTTTTCCATCGCAAAGTCATCCAGGATCGTTTGCCGCAGCGGACCGCGGTTGTTGATGTCAAATAGTGGCAACTTGGCTTCAAAGCGCTGGTTGATCATTTCGTTCATTTGCCACAGCGCATCTGCTACATCCGAAACGACGTCGACGGCAACGGGATAAGATTGGTCGACTTCGGCAGGGAAGAAGTCGATGTGAATGATCGACTTGCCGCCGCTCACGTTCCAATGCTCCGGCGAATACTCAACGAGGTCATAGCCCACGGCAATGACGACATCGGCTTCATCCAGCGCGGCATTGATATGATCACGACCCTGCAGTCCCAATGTGAACATGCAATGCGGATCGCTGCGCGGGATGGCGCCCTTGCCCATGAAGGTATTGACAACGCCAATGCCCGTTTTATGGGCCAGACGCTGGAGCTGTTTGGAGGCGCGTTTCCGCACCGCACCGTTGCCAGCCAAGATTATTGGGTTCTTCGCTCCAACGATTAACTCAACGGCCTGTTTGATGGCCTTATGATCGGCGGCGGCGCGGCGGGTCTTATGCCTGCTCATCGGCGTATGGTCGGTTTGTTCCTCGGCAACATTCTCTGGTAGTTCGATCACGCAGGCGCCTGGCTTTTCCGACTCGGCTATCTTGAAGGCCTTGCGGACAACTTCCGCAATGTTATCAGGGCTGGTAATGGACTGGGCCCATTTTGTGATCGGGCCGAACATGGTGATCGAGTCCATGTTCTGATGGCTCTCTTTGTGCAGCCGCCTGGTCGACGCCTGGCCGATAATCGCAATCAGCGGCGCCCGATCCATATTGGCGTCGGCGACGCCGGTGACCAGGTTAGTAGCGCCTGGCCCCAATGTGCCAAGGCACACGCCGGCCTTACCGGTTAGCCGACCGAACGCATCGGCCATGAAGGCTGCGGCCTGTTCATGGCGGCACAGCACAAACTCGATCTTGCTATCAAGTAGCGAGATCATGACGTCGGCATTTTCCTCGCCGGGCACCCCAAAAATGTGGGTAACACCTTCTTCCTCAAGGCACTGCACGAATAAATCAGACGCTTTCATCAAATTCCCTATATCAAATTATGCAACCTAGACGGAAGTCATTCTAGCTACTCGGTTCCTCCGAGTCCTGGCGTTGTTCCAGCTGGGTCGGATTCGGCTGTCGGATAAGGCACTATGGTGGTCCCGGAATTTTGGTTCACTGTCCGGTTTGGAGTTTGATTGGTGAAGCGCGTTCTCCTGATCGTAGCGGGGCTGCTCGTCCTGCTTGTGGCCGTCGCGGTTGTCGCGCCCAGTTTCATCGATTGGAACCAGTACAAAAGCGAGATCGCCGGGCCGATTGAGCGCGCCACCGGCAGAAAACTGGCCATGAATGGCGATCTTTCGCTCTCGGTGCTGCCAACGCCGCGAGTGTCGGTCGCCGATGTGCGCCTATCGACCCCCGGCGGCGAGGCTGATTTTCTGACATTGCGAGCGCTGGACGTCCAGGTCGCGCTTTGGCCCCTGATCCGGGGCGAGATCCAGGTCATCAGCGTTCGGTTGGTTGAGCCTGAGTTTTTTCTCGAGGTAGCGGCTGACGGGTCCAATAACTGGCAGTTTGGGACCGGCACTACTGCATCGTCAGACGTATCCAGTACGGCGCCGATCAGCGTGGAGCGGGTCGTCGTTGCCAATGGCGCGCTCAACTATTCCGATGCCGCAACTGGGCAGGCCGAGCGCATCGAGGCCATCACCGCCACGTTCACCGCGGCCAACCTCGCGGAGGGACCTTACGCCGCGGAGGGTCGTTTTTCGATACGCCAGCAGGCCGTCGGATTCGATGTATCGCTCGGGGCCGCCGGGCACACCAATGCCATGCCGTTGCGCGCCAAACTGGAGTTGGCGCGGGGCGGAGCGGCCGCGTCGGTTCAAGGCAGTATCACGCCATTTTCGGGCACACCCTTGATCGACGCCAAGTTGTCGTTCGACGGTGGCGATCTTCGCGAAGCCCTCAGCGTGATCACCAAGATCGTGGGCAGCAACACGACGTTGGTCGTCCCTGGGGCGCAGGGCTTCTCCATCACCGCCCAAATCGCAGGCAGTGCGGACGCTGTCAGCATCAATGATCTCGCCATGGTCGTCGGCGAGACCCGCGCCACCGGTGCCGTCTCTGCTTCTTTTGGCACTCCCTTGGCGCTCGACGTCACTCTGTCGTTGGGACGGATCGATCTCGACGCCTGGGCCAATGCGGTGTCGATCGAAATCTCAGAAGGGGCGGCGGCTGCGCCCAGTGCTGCACCGACGCAAGAAGCTAATCTACTCGATGCGCTCTCCGGTATCACGGCGACATTCAATATAACCGCAGATGCGCTGACGTACCGCGGTAGCTTGGTGCGTCAATTCCGTCTCGCCGCTTCGGTCGTGGATCGTGCGGTCGATCTCAGCGCCTTCAATGCGATATTGCCAGGCGGATCAGACATCAGCGTCTCGGGTCGCGTCGCCACTGTCGAGGGGCAACCGCGCTTTGATGGCACCCTCGAATTGGCCTCTGCCGATTTTCGCGCCGCTGCTGAATGGCTTGGGGTAAATTTGGAGGGCCTCGCACCGGGACGGCTCCGCCAGCTCAGTCTGCAAAGCCAAGTGCGGGCGACGCGAGAGCTTGGTCAGCTCTTCGGGATCGATTTGCGTCTGGACTCGTCACGCATCACAGGTGGCCTCGCCTACGCCTTCAGGGCGCGACCTTCGTTCAGCGTCGACCTTCAGGTGGACCGCCTCGATCTTGACCCCTATCTCGGTGCTGATACCGGCGCGTCGGTGTCTGGTGATGACATCGCCGGCTCCGCGTCGTCTGCCGGGACCAGCGCCCTCGCGTTTCTCGACACGTTCGACACCAACACCAAACTTGCGGTTGACTCACTGACCTTCGGCGGGCGTCGCTACGTCGGTGTGTCACTGGATGCCTCCTTGTTGGCGGGCGCCATGACCGTGCGCAATGCTGCAATCACCAACGCCGGCGGCGCGGCAATCGTGCTGTCGGGTTCGGCCGGTAACTTTGCTGCGGTGCCCGCTTTCGATACACGCATTGCGGTCCAGGCGGCCGACGTCGCCGTCCCAGCGCGCTTTTTCGGCGTAGACCTTCCCGTTGATGTCCGCGCGCTCGGCGCAGTGGACCTCACTGGTAGGATGATCGGCAGTGCAGCGGATCTGGCGATCGACCTCGTCAGCGAAATAGGCGACATGACGGCCAGCGTGAACGGTCGCCTGGAGCTACTCGCCGCGGCGCCGCGCATCGACATGCGGATGAGCCTCGGCAGCCCGAGTTTTGTGCGCG
>JAPKDI010000197.1 GCA_026421105.1 Alphaproteobacteria bacterium
GTCTCTGTGTTCAGGACCTGGCGAATGTCCGGATTTGCATCCTGCGCTCGGGCAACTTGCAGCAACGCTGTCTCACCTGGGGTGGTGGGTGCACTCGCGGCAGGTTGAGCGTCGCCCACGAGCGCCGCTTGGGCCCGTGTCGTTGGGTTTTGCTCTTGGGGCCGCGCGGCACCCGGCTTCGGTGGGCGTAGGTTGAAATCTGGCGGTATGGTTAGGGGTGCCTTGCTCACCACGGTGAACTCGTCCGGCGGCGCCGGATCGAGCCCTAACGTGCGGCTCGCATTGGAACATGCGGACAGGGCAAGCGCCCCGACCACCAGGGTTGCAGTAACAAAAAACGCATTGCTCTTAGCTATGGTCATCTCCATCGACCGCGGCGTTCGGCCGGAAAACCAGGCCCTCAACGAGGATCATAACGACGCCCACGACAATTGCCGAGTCGGCCGCGTTAAACGCGGGCCAATGATACCCTGCAACATGGAAGTCGAGAAAGTCCACAACGCCACCATGCACGATGCGGTCGACTGTGTTGCCCACCGCGCCACCGATCACCCCACCGAGCGCGATGGCTAGCCACCGGGTTTGAGCGCGTCGCAACCAGATCGCGAGGCCCACGACGACCGCCAGGGCGAGAATACTGAAAACCCAGCGACCCCAGGTCGGGCTCTGGAAGAGGCTAAAACTGATTCCGGTGTTGAACGTGAGGATAATGTTGAAGAACGCCGTCACGGCGACACCGGTTCCGGCATCGATCGTGCCGAGAATCCAAAGCTTGGTGAGTTGATCGACCACGACCACCACAGCGGCCACGGACAATCCCGCGCGATGCATCAGGCTGCGTGCCCGTCCAGGTGCGCCACCACATCAGCGCAGCGCCCACAAAGGTCATTTTCGGCGTCTGGCTCGACTGCGACTTCCGGCAACACCTTCCAGCACCGTTGGCACTTCCCGCCATCGGCCATCCCCGGAACCACCGAAATTCCGGGCACGTCTTCTAAGCTATAGGCATCGTGCGGTGGTTCAGTGGCGACGAGTGTCAGAGCCGACGTGATGCAAAGTTGCGCCAGGTCGACATCAACGCAGACCGCCATTGTGTCTTCGTCAGCGTAGACCGTGGGTGCCGATTGTAGCGACGAGCCGATGCGTTTCTCGCGCCGTTCGATCTCTAGGGCGCCGGTGACCACGCGACGGAGGCGCCGGACCCGTTCCCATTTTTCCACGAGCGCATCGTTTTGCCAATCAGCAGGGATGGTCGGGAACATCTGTAGGTGGACGCTCTCATCTTCCGGAAAGCGCGTGAGCCACACTTCCTCCGCGGTAAAACACAAGAACGGCGCGAGCCAAGTGGTCAAGCAGCGAAACACCTGATCCAAGACGGTACGAGCGGCGCGGCGCTCAACTGAACCGGCGGGGTCGCAATAGAGCGAATCCTTGCGGATATCGAAATAGAACGCGGACAGATCATTGGTGCAGAAGTGGTAGAGCTGCACGTACATGTCGTGGAAGTCAAAATCATTACAGCATTGCCGCACGTGACGGTCCAGTGCCCAAAGGCGATGGAGCGCCCATTTTTCGAGGTCAGGCATTTGCTCAAGCGGCAAGCGTTCTTCGTCGCTGAAGCCCGCCAGATTTCCAAGCATGAAACGCATGGTGTTGCGTAGCTTGCGGTAGGCATCAACTTGACGCTTTACGATCTCATCACCGATGCGCAGATCGTCGGTGTAGTCCGACCCGACCACCCACAGTCGCAAGATATCGGCACCGCTTTGATTTGCGATGTTGAGAGGGCTGACGACGTTGCCGAGTGACTTGGACATCTTGCGGCCCTCGTCATCCATCACGAAGCCGTGGGTCAGTACGGCCTCGTAGGGCGCGCGCCCGCGGGTGCCGCAAGACTCAAGGAGTGACGAATGGAACCAACCACGATGTTGGTCCGAGCCTTCTAGATAGAGCGACGCCGGCCATTGTAAATCGGGGCGCTGCTCGAGGACAAAACTGTGGGTTGAGCCTGAATCAAACCAAACGTCCACGATGTCAGTGACTTTTTCGTAGTCGGCCGGGTCGTAGTCATCACCAAGAAAACGTGATCCGTTCTCATCAAGGAACCATGCATCAGCGCCTTGCTCTTCGAAGGCCGCCGCGATGCGTTCGTTGACCCGCTCATCACGCAGCGGCTCGCCACTCTCGCGGTTGACAAACACAGTAATCGGAACGCCCCAGGCACGCTGGCGCGAGACTACCCACTCAGGCCGATTTTCGACCATCGATCGAATGCGGTTGCGCCCTTGCGTGGGCACCCAGCGCACTTCGTCGATCGCCTTCAGGGCCTTCGCGCGCAAGTCGTTTGTCGACATGCTGATGAACCACTGCGGGGTGTTGCGGAAGATCACCGGCGCCTTGGAGCGCCAAGAATGGGGGTATTGATGCACCAGGGTTCCGGTTGCGAACAGGCCGCCGTGCGCGCCCAGCGCATCCATGACGACGCGGTTCGCATCGCCCTCCTTGCCGCTGGGATGCATGACCTTGTGACCCGCGAACAGGGGCACGGTCTCGACATAAACGCCGTCCGCATCCACCGTTTCAGGCACCGAGATGCCGTGTTTCTGGCCCAGGTCATAATCGTCCGCGCCATGACCCGGCGCGATGTGCACAAAGCCGGTGCCCTGCTCTGTCACAACAAAATCACCGGCGAGTGCCGGCACGTCGAAGTCATACCCCTGGCCCGCAAACGGATGCCGCGCGACAACACCCGCCAGCTTACGTCCAGGAAATGGCGTCGAAAGGGTCCAATCGGCAATCCCCGCTTCAGTCTTCACCGCATCGGCGAGAGCAGCTGCAATAACCACGCGCTCTCCGGGGACGGCTGAACTTCCTTCCGAGACTGTGCCGACTTCAGCGACGACGTAATCAATATCGGCGCCAAAGGCGATCGCACGATTGCCCGGAAGGGTCCACGGCGTCGTCGTCCAGATAACAATGCTCGCGCCGCTCAGTTCCGCCATGCCGGCATGTTCGGCAACGGCGAAGCGAACCATCACAGTGGTCGCAGTGCGGTCGTGATACTCAACTTCTGCTTCGGCAAGCGCGGTTTTTTCGACAACAGACCACATCACCGGCTTCGAGCCTTTGTAAAGGCCGCCGTTCATGAGAAATTTGCAGATCTCGCGTGCGATTTGCGCTTCGGCCTTGAAGGCCATGGTCGAGTAGTAGTTATCCCAATCGCCAATCACGCCGAGGCGCTTGAATTCGTCCGCCTGAACGCCGATCCATTTCTCGGCGAAGTCACGGCATTCCTGACGGAATTGCGCAACCGGCACTTCGTCTTTGTTTTTTCCGGCCTTGCGGTATTTCTGTTCGACCTGCCACTCGATCGGCAAGCCATGGCAATCCCAGCCGGGCACATAGTTGGCGTCTTTGCCCATCATCTGTTGTGAGCGATTGACGACGTCCTTGAGAACCTTGTTCAGCGCCGTCCCCATGTGGAGATGGCCGTTTGCGTATGGCGGCCCGTCGTGCAGCACGAATTTTTCGCGCCCTTTGCTTTGCTCACGGAGCCTCTCGTACAGCTTCATCTTGGCCCAGCGGTCAAGGAACTCGGGTTCACGTTTGGGCAATCCTGCGCGCATCGGAAAATCCGTCTCGGGCAGGAGGACGGTCGATTTATAGTCTTTGGACATCAGAAAAATGGAT
>JAPKDI010000198.1 GCA_026421105.1 Alphaproteobacteria bacterium
TTTCCGGCAAGCGGACATTGGACCTTTCAGATTGCGGCCCGGGGATGGTCTTGAGCGCATAGCCAACCAAGCGTTCGATATCGCGCAGCAGTGGCTGCTCCGTGCGATCGCATAACGCAATGGCGACGCCGCTTTTGCCCGCGCGCGCGGTACGGCCAATGCGATGGACGTAGGATTCCGGCACGTGTGGCAGGTCGTAGTTCACGACATGCGAGATGTCGTCTACATCAATACCGCGCGCGGCGATGTCGGTCGCGACCAACACGTTGATACGGCCATTGCGAAAGCCCGCGAGCGTGCGCTCACGATCGCGCTGGCTTTTGTTGCCGTGAATGGCCGAGGCCGAGATGCCGTTCTTTTCGAGATGTGTCGTGACCTTGTCGGCGCCACGCTTAGTGCGCGTGAAGACGATGGTGCGCTCAACCGATGCGCCTTTCAAGATATCGACTAAGACGCGGCGTTTGCCCATCGTATCGACGTGCATCACGCTTTGATCGATCTTCTCGATCGGGCGGGCGACCGGTGCGACGGCAACCTCGGTGGGGTTACGCAAGAAGTCTTGTGCGAGTTTGCGAATTTGCTTGGGCATGGTGGCCGACAGCAACACGGTCTGCCGCTTGTTGGGCACGCGAGCCAAGATTTTTCGGATCGCCGGCACAAACCCGAGGTCGAGCATCTGATCCGCCTCGTCCAACACCACGTTGGTGGTGCCGCTGAGCTGGATCACGCCGGCCGACATGTGATCGAGCAACCGGCCTGGGGTGGCGACGATAAAATCGATCCCCGGGGCAACGGCCTTGATTTGCGGACCGGGCCGCACGCCACCGACCACGACTACGACGCTGGCGCGCGAATGCCTGCCATAGGTACGAATGCTGTCGGCAATCTGCGCCGCGAGTTCACGGGTGGGCGCGAGAATGAGTGCCCGACATCCTTTGCGGTTATGCGACGAGGGCTGATCGATCATCTGCTGCAGCAGCGGCAACACGAACGCGGCGGTCTTGCCGGTGCCGGTTTGTGCCGTGCCGAGGACATCCTCCTTGGCCAACATGGCCGGGATGACGCGCGTTTGAATGGGTGTGGGGATGGTGTAGCCCTCGTCCGAAACGGCACGAAGGAGGTCATCGGCAAGGCCGAGATCTTTAAATTGAGTCAATTGAATGCTTTCACTTATCCGGCACGCGCCAAGCATCAGTGCCGGGCGACGACGAACGGATCGTTCTAGGGGGGAAGCTCGCGTAGACCAGCCACCGGGGTCAGGTGCCTTAACGGCATTCTTGTTTTGGCGGCTCAAAGTCTCGGGCTACCGCAAGAAGCACAGGCCGCCAACGATGCTTTCGCAATCTACGCGCGGCTGTGATGCGCGCATTAACCACGCCCGAGATTGAATAGCAACGGAATTCGCCTGGTGGACGCGTCGGGGCGCTGCCGACGCCTGTTCCCCAGAACAAAGTCAACACCCGCAGTTTTCCTAGGGTTCGGCGGCGAATTTGCTTTATTACCAAACGAACCAAAACTTTCTCCTTCTTTTCAATAACTTAGCATTTTCAGCACACCAACAAAGCCAGAGATGGTGGTGTTTTCAATAGCTTAGATCGCGGCGGTTTTGGGCACACCTCGCGTGCTTCTGACCAGCGCGACCGTCCCATGACAGATGGTCATAGCAATGCGGCGTGGCCAGGGCGGGATGGAGATCATGACAGTGGGGAGAGCAGTTGTGATCCTTCGCTGCTCTCTTTCGGCGCGTGATGCGCTGCCTCCCAGAGGGGGACAAGCCGTGGGCCATGTTCATGCGGCGCGTAAAGCCACAGCTAATGGCGCCCTTACGACGGATTGATTGACTAAGAGCTAAGGTGATTCCGCGGGCAAAGGTTGACGGCCCAGGATTAGGTCGGCGGCTTTTTCGCCGATCATGATGGCGGGGGCATTGGTGTTGCCGCTTGTGATGGCGGGCATGATTGAGGCGTCGGCGATGCGTAGGCCGGTGACGCCGCGCACGCGCAGATCGGGGTCGACGACGGCGCGGTCGTCGCTGCCCATGCGGCAAGTACCGACGGGGTGATAGGACGTCGTGGCGTTGGCGCGAATCCAGGTATCAAGATCATCGTCGCTCTCGATGGCAACGCCGGGTGCAATTTCCTGGCCCCGGTAGGGATCAAAACTTGATTGGTGGGCTAGGGATCGGGCGAGACGGACGCCGCGTCGCATGGTGACAAGGTCTTCAGGGTCCGCCAGATAGTTGGCGGTGATGACCGGTTTGTCCGTCGGGTTTGAGGATCGCAGCGCGATATTGCCGCGACTGGCCGGGCGCATTTGATAGACGTGGATAAGAAAACCGTGAGTGGGTTTGAGCGCGACGAGGCGATTGAGTAGGCCCGGCACCAATGTGATTTGCACATCGGGCGCGGCGAGATCGCCCCGGGTTTTGAGGAAGGCGCAGCCTTGGATGGGGATTTGCGCACCCAGACCGCGACGAAACAAGACAGCTTTTAGATACGCAGCCGCGGCATGATCCGGGCGCATCAGGTGATTGAGGCTGACGGGTTGTAGGCAGTGGAATGAGGTATAGGCGCCCAGGTGATCTTGCAGGTTGGCACCGACCTCGGGCGCATCGACCAAGGGCGTGATGCCGACCTCTTGAAGGTGAGCGGCAGGGCCGATGCCGGAATGCATCAGCAGCGTGGGCGTGTTGACTGCGCCGCCACAGAGGATGATCTCGCGCCGGGCATGGACGGAGTGTGTTTCGCCTGCGCGTTCGTACACAACACCGCGAGCGTGATGCCCCTCAAACTCAACATGGCGTGCCGTGGCGCGTGTTCTCACCGTAAGGTTCCTGCGGCCGCGGATCGGCTTGAGGTAGGCGACGGCGGCGCTTTGTCGCCGCGCATTGGCGATGGCAAAGTCGTGGATGCCGAAGCCTTCTTGGGTGCGACCGTTGAAATCTTCGGTTTCAGGGAAACCGGCTTGGGAGCCAGCGGCGAGGAATGCGTCGTTCAATGCGCCTCCCCGTTTGGCTTTGGTGATGCGCAACGGGCCGTCGTTGCCGCGAAACGCTGAGCGCTTCGTGTGGTGCGACTCCATGCGTTTGAAATAGGGCAGTACTTCGCGGTAGGACCACCCCGCCGCGCCCATCTGGCGCCAGCCGTCATAGTCGGAGTGATGGCCACGCACGAACGTCATACCGTTGATGGAAGACGAACCGCCCAGAATCTTGCCGCGTGGCCAACGAATGCTGCGCCCGGCAAGGCCCTTTTCCGCCGTCGTTTCGTAGCCCCAGTTTAGCGACGGCATCGTGAACAAGAGACGGGTCATGAACGGGATCGGCACGAAGGGGTGATAGCGGTCGGAACGGCCCGCCTCGAGCAGCAGCACTGAGTTGCGCGGATCTTCCGAAAGCCGGTGCGCAACGGCGCATCCCGCTGACCCGGCCCCCACGATGACGAAATCAAAGGTCTCCAACAGCACCCTCCGGCATTAGCGCGATCATACCGCCCACGAACAAATCGACAGCAAGTCGTCAGACTAGAGCCGTATTTGGCTCGGCAGATACGTCGCTATCTCTGGAAAGGTTACCAGCAGGGCGACCGCAACCAACATGGAAACGAAGAACCGCCTCAGGGGAGTAAAACTCTCCAGGAAGGTGCTCGGCGTGAGGCAAGTCCTTGCGGACGGCGGCGAGG
>JAPKDI010000199.1 GCA_026421105.1 Alphaproteobacteria bacterium
GGGGGGCGGCGCTTTCTCTGTCTGCCGCCCTTTTGGTCATGATCGGTTGGGCCGGACTGCGTTTAGCCCATCGTTGGTTCGAACAACGCCGCAGTGTGGTCTAGGTGAGCTGCGCGGACCGGGAACCGGTGCCCGGCGAGGAGTTGTAGCAATGACGCTCTCAACAACCGGGCGACAATCAATCATTTGGTTGCAGTAATTAACGGGTCCGACCGAGGACGGAGCGGACTACGACCTCATTTCCGTGTGGGATGAGGTGATGACATCACATGGCGGAGCACTCGATAACAAACACTGCGACGTGCCGTACGGCTTTTGCGTGGGACGTCGCAGCGCGGCTTAGCGCTTCCAAGCGGCGAAGACGTACCAGGCGCCGGGACCCTTGGCGTAGTTGTCGGTGGTCGTTGGCTTGATCAGTGGTGTCATTTCTTGGACCACATCTTTGCGGACGAACCCGGCATCGACCGCGACCTGTTCGAGATCCATGTCATGCATCGGGCCCCAGAACGGTTCGTTGTTGTTGTGGGTATCCCAGTCGCGCACGTATTGATCGAACGGATCTTCGAACCAGCGAAACGGCGGCTGCTCGACATGCAGCATGAGCCCACCCGGTTTGAGGATGCGGTGCCCCTCGGTAATGATTTCGTGAACCGCTTTGCGCGACGTCTCGTGCAGGAACATGGTCGAGGTGACAAAGTCGAAGCTGTTGTCTTCGTACTCTGTATGCTCGGCGTTTTGCTGCGAGAACGTGATGGCGCTGCCTAACGATTCCGAACGGGCATGCGCGTAACGCAACACAGGCGCGCCGATGTCGATGCCAATGACCTCAGCATCTGGCCATGCCTCTTTGAAGGGCAACGTGTTGTGGCCAACGGTGCAACCCTGATCCAGGATCCGTTTAGGCTGGAAATCGGGAGATGTCTCGCGAAGGTAGTTGATGACCGAATAGGCTCCCCCGTCGCCAAGCGGCCCGAGGTTGCCTGCGGTCATCACATAGAGGCCGCCTGAATCGTACATCGCGCCCGCCACGACATCGTCCTCGGTGGTTTCTGTATAGTAGCTACCCGGCATCCAATGGATGTCGAGCGCTGCTTGGTACTTCGGAATCTTGAGCTTCGGGTCAAGTTCGAGCTTGCCCTTCTCGTGCTTGCCGGGCTTTGCCTTCTCGATCAGCGTGTCGAGCTGGCGCTCAACGGTTTTGCTGTTTTCGTAAAACAGCGTCTGGTTGGCGAGAACCCGGAGATGCCCCCAGAACTGAAAATAGGGATCGTCCTTCACCGCCTCACGCACCTCGTGGCGGTCCGTTGGCGCGCGTCCGTGTTCTTTGACGAAGGCAGGCTTGACCCGGCTCTCAAAAACCTCGCGCCGACCGGCACCCGCTTGCGCGCCCAAATGGCGGTAAAGATCCATCATGAAATTACTGCGGGCATCCTCATCGTGCACCGTTTCCGGGCTGAGGCCGTGCCGACCAAAACCGGCGAACGTCGCAACTTGCTGTTCCATGATGGGTGTCTCCTCAAACACTGGAATATCAGAATATCCTAGCAGAGCTCGATCTACGATGCAGGACCAACGGGTCACCGCTCGCGGCATCATTTGAAATGCACAGAGCCTGGGGGCCGCAAGGCGACTATACTTTGGTGAGGTTTAGCGTTTAGGTTTTGACCCTTCGCCCTTCGTCTCGAGTGGGTTGCGCCTCCGGCGTAGCCATTCGGTTCAGGATGACACTGCGTCGATGCGGCTCACTGCTGCTTGTGCAGTATGATGCTGGCGCGAGCGTTCCAGGTGCCGTGGATGGCGTTGTCGCGGGCGACGAAGAATTCGGTGATGCCAGCCTGCGCCGTGCCGAAGCGGAGCGCGCCCTGATTGATCTCAAGGCCATCGAGAGGGAAGGTTCGGCCATCGAAGGTGTAGGTGCCGGTAACGCGACCGCCGACATCGACTGCCGAAATATCAAGCTTGGACAGGAGCGTACCGCCCCACACACCGGACCAAATGCCGACGAATGCGCTGCTGGGCGTAGTGGGATCGGGGCCGAACCGTGGGAACGGTCCGGGGCCGATTCGCGCGAAAGGAAGGCCGTGCCGGTTTAGGTATGCATCGACAGCAGACGCCCATAAGCCAGCGTCGTTAGCCAAGCCATGGCCCGCTGGACGCGAGAAATCGCTGTGGAAACTTGCGTTGCCGCCGGCGCCACGAAAGCGGGCAAAATTCGCTTTGGAATGGTCGAGCGAATAAAAGGGATCTTCATCCGCGTAGAGCCATAGTGATTCGCCCGCGTAGGGTGCGCCCCATCCGAAAACTGTTTGATTGATCAGACCTGCGTTTTCGCAATCCTGACCCAACCAGCCACCGCCAAAGTTAAGGACGCCCTTATAGGAGGTTGGGTTTTGCCCCGCATGGGCGACGCTCAGGATGCCGCCGCGTGAGACACCCCCGACGAGGAGCCGGCTCGCGTCGACGAATGGCATCTTGAGCACCTCATCCGTGATGGCATCCAAATCTGTCAGTGCCCGGTCGGCGCCGGGAAGTGAGAAAGCTTGGGAGCAGGCATAGCCTTGGCCCCGAACCAGCAAGAAGCCTTCGTCGTAAACACCTTCTGACCCACCGCGACCGCGGCGACTGGGTAGGATGACGGCATAGCCGCGCCGGACAAAATGCGTGACGACTGGTTCGAAGGACTGAACGAATTCAAAGCTTCTGGGGTCGCGACCGGTGCCAGTGGAGCCGTGGTGAAAGATGAGTGTGGGCAGCGGCCCGTCGATCGCCGGGCGGTAAATGCGAACTGCCAGCCGCACTGGTTCGCCATCAATGATGACCGGCACCATCCGATCCTCGATCGTGGCGGCGGCAAAACTAGGGTCCGGCTCCCGCGACAGGTACCCCCAGGCAGCTATAAACGCGATGACGAGAACAAACTGAACGCCGCGATTTTTTAGTAACTCTATGACCCGTTGTTTGAAAGGCATGCTTCTAGCCTACCGCAAAACGCATTGCGGATCGCACAACGGGTCATAATCTGGTCGTGTGCTTGGTGAGCATATTGACGACATCGGCGTAGGTTTTCAGCGCACGTTTGCCGACCGGGGTGAGCGTGTAGATGCCGCGCTCGACGCGTTCGAACCAGCCGTAGACATCGTTTTGCAAAATGCGCGGAGCTTTTTCGACGTCGGTCGCGGCCTTGATGACGGCCGGCTTTGACGATCCGTTTTTGCGCAAGTACTGCGCGCAGCGCAAGGCGTCTTGGCGGTAGGCCGTGACGACGGGGCGTTTGTTGGCTCCGCCGACGTTGGGATCGCCGACCCGGAGATTGAACTCGCGCAGCAGCATGCCGCGTTTGCGTTTGTTTTGGCGCGGACTATACGGGCCAGGGTCGAGATGAACCTCGACGGGGGTGCCACGCCCGCTTGTTCGAACAGTAATCAGACCAATGCCGAGCCGTCGGCATAACGTCATGATGTCGCGCGTATTGCGACGGGTACGCCCGGCGGTCGCACCGTAGGCGACATAAACCGTGTCGGTGAGCGTCTGGCGGCGCACGGCTTGGAAAACGAGTTGCAACGAGAAGCTCGTTTTGAGTTCGACGACCAAAAGGTCTTCACCGGGACGCACTGCTACGACGTCACAGTCGGTGACCTCACCCTTCACATCATAGCCCTGCCCTTCCAAGAAGGA
>JAPKDI010000200.1 GCA_026421105.1 Alphaproteobacteria bacterium
CCTTAGAGGTCACAGTGCCAGCTGGCATTCGCGACGGACAGGTCATCCGCCTCAAAGATCAGGGAGATGCCAGGCCATTGGGTGGGCGAACGGACGCCTTGGTTAAGGTAGACGTCACGCCGCACAAGCTGTTTCGGGCCGAGGGCGATGACATACACCTCGAAATCCCTATCTCGCTTGAGGAAGCCGTCCTCGGCGCGCGCATTCGTGTGCCCACAGTTCACGGTTCAGTCGAAGTCGCTATTCCAAGCGGCGCCAATTCAGGCGCACAGCTCCGACTCCGCGGGAAAGGATTGCGACGACCCGGCGGCGCGACGCCAGGCGATCAAGTTATTCGGCTTGTTATCAAGCTCCCGAAAACTGTCGATCCCGGACTAAAGGCTTTTGTGCGTGACCGACAGGGTCAAACAAACTTCGACCCCCGCCAGAACCTAGCCTCCTTCTGACGCCCAGGTTTTGACGCTCTACTAGGTTGGTGTAGAATGCACAATCATTCCACCAATTGGGCATTCAGCCCACGATTAGCACGGAGACACCTGCCAATGAGTGCTCCAGTGAGCCTTATGAAGGGCAAACGCGGATTGATCATGGGTGTCGCGAACGACCGTTCGCTGGCATGGGGAATCGCGCGAACTGTTGCCGAACATGGCGGCGAAGTTGCGTTTACCTACCAAGGCGAAGCGCTGGGCAAGCGGGTCAGGCCCCTCGCCGAGACGCTTGGCTCGGACATCGTCCTACCCTGCGATGTGACCGATGACGCGAGCATTGATGCTGTGTTCGACACGATCGCTGAGAAATGGGGTCAGTTGGATTTTCTTGTCCACGCTATTTCGTTTTCCGACAAGAACCAGTTGCGGGGCCGCTACGTCGACACCACGGCCGACAACTTCCGTATGACGATGGACATTTCGTGCTTCTCGCTAACGGCAGTTTGCCGACGTGCCGAGAAACTCATGACAGAAGGCGGTTCGATCGTAACTCTGACCTATTACGGTGCGGAAAAGGTAATGCCCCATTACAACGTGATGGGCGTTGCTAAAGCAGCCCTTGAGGCAAGTGTGCGCTACCTCGCCGCCGATCTCGGCCGCGACAACATCCGCGTCAACGCGATTTCAGCCGGCCCTATCAAAACACTGGCAGCGAGCGGCATTGGCGACTTCCGCTATATCCTGAAATGGAACGAAGACAACGCGCCGCTCCGGCGCACCACGACAATTGACGAAGTCGGCGGAGCAGGTCTTTACCTCATGAGCGACCTTGGACGCGGCGTCACGGGCGAAGTCCATCATGTCGACAGCGGCTACCACGTGGTCGGGATGAAAGCGGTCGACGCTCCGGACATCTCCGTCACGGACAAAGACTAAGCAGCGAAAGGCCGGCATCGGCCATGTCACACAACACTTACGGTCATCTTTTTCGCGTTACCACCTGGGGCGAAAGCCACGGCCCAGCAATCGGCGGCGTGGTCGACGGCGTGCCGCCACGCATCGACTTGAACGAGGCCGACATCCAACCTTGGTTGGACAAACGTCGCCCCGGCCAGAGTCGCTTCACGACGCAGCGCCAAGAGCCTGACACTGTTGAGATCCAATCCGGTGTTTTTGAGGGGCAGACGACCGGCACACCCATTTCACTGCTGATCCGAAATCAGGACGCAAGGTCCAAAGACTACGGCGACATCAAGGATAAGTATCGACCGGGCCACGCCGATTATACTTACGATGCGAAATACGGCATCCGCGACTACCGCGGCGGCGGTCGGCAGTCGGCGCGTGAAACTGCGGTACGGGTTGCAGCGGGCGCGATCGCCCGAAAGATCCTCGGCAGCGGCATTCGGATTCGGGGCGCGCTCGTTCAAGTCGGCTCAGATTCGGTTGACCGCGGCAACTGGGATTGGGACGAAAGCGATCGTAATGCGTTCTTTTGTCCAGACCCTGTCGCGGCTGCGCGCTGGACCGAGTTGCTGGACAAAGTCCGGAAGGGTGGATCGTCCGTCGGTGCCATCATTGAGGTTGTTGCCAGCGGCGTTCCGGTAGGCTGGGGCGCGCCCCTCTACGGCAAACTCGACGCGGACCTCGCGGCCGCGATGATGAGCATCAACGCCGTAAAGGGTGTCGAGATCGGCGCTGGCTTTGGCGCCGCGGCGCTTTCTGGAAAAGAGAACGCCGATGAAATGCGCATGGAGGACGGACACCCCACGTTCACATCCAATCATGCGGGCGGCGTTTTGGGCGGAATCGCCACGGGTCAGGACGTTGTTGTGCGGTTCGCCGTGAAGCCGACATCGTCCATCCTCTCGCCACGAGACACAATCACAAGGACCGGTGAGGAAACTGAAATTGCCACTAAGGGCCGACACGACCCCTGCGTCGGCATACGCGCCGTCCCAGTTGGTGAGGCGATGATGGCATGCGTCCTTGCCGACCATTTGATGCGTCATCGCGCCCAAACCGACAAGCGATAAGCATCGCCTTACACGGCGAGACGACGCCGCTGACCAAAAGCCGCTTACCGGAGGTTCCTGTGACTCAACCAAACCACGTCCACGCGCTCAACCTCGCCGAACCGGCCCGTGACGCGCTCGACGAAGATCTACAGAAGTATTATTCGATCTGCGACGATAAGATCGGCTTCGTTCCAAACGTACTTCGCGCTTATTCCTGGAACCAAAAGAAGCTGAGGTGGTTCTCACGTTTCTACAACGAAATCATGTTAGGCGATTCCGGCCTTTCAACACTCGAGCGAGAGATGATCGCCGTTGTCGTGTCATCGGCGAACCGCTGCTACTACTGCCAGGTCGCTCACGGCGCGGCAGTACGCGACTACGCCGACGATCCTGTCCTAGGCGAGTTTATGGTCATGAATTATCGCAATGCCGAGCTGACGACGCGTCAGCGCGCGATGCTCGATTTCACATACAAACTAACAACCGAGTCTTACTTGGTCGGCGAGGTGGACCGCCAGGCACTCCGGGATGCTGGGTTTTCGGACGCCGACATCTGGGATATCTGTGACGTGGTGGGGTTGTTCAATATGACCAACCGTGTGGCGGCAGGCGTGGATATGATGCCGAACCCCGAATACCACGCCCAAGCACGCTAGCGTTCGAACAGCGCTGCAAGCTCAACATGCTGAGACCAGACGAATTGGTCGATCGGCACGACGCGCCGCATCGCATAACCGCCCTCGACAAGAAGGCGAGCATCACGTGCAAACGTACTGGGATTGCACGAGACGGCGATCACCTTCGGCACTTTACTACGAGCGAGCGAAATCGCCTGCGCGGAAGCGCCCGCCCGAGGCGGATCAAAGACCACGGCGTCATAGGGTTTTAGTTCTGGCCCTTCGAGGGGCCTGCGATAAAGGTCCCGCACTTCGGCATGAACAGCGATAGATCGGCCGCGCGCGCCGGCGGCGCCGGCCGCAGCACGTAGCGCGCGAATGGCCTGAGCGTCAGAATCAAATGCCGCGACGTGGCCACCCTGGGCAATCATGAGCGATAAGGTCCCGCAGCCGCTAAAGAGATCGGCCACTCGTTTTGCGCCGCCGAGCATTTCATTGACGAGTTTTTGTAGCGCGGCTTCGCCCGCAACGCTGGGCTGCAGAAAAGTCGCCGGAGGAAGGGCCATGGGCACACCGAAAATTGTGACAACGGGCGCACGATGTTGGAT
>JAPKDI010000007.1 GCA_026421105.1 Alphaproteobacteria bacterium
ACGCCGGTGAGGTACGGAGAGGAACTGACATGTCTAGGCGCTGCGAGCTAACCGGCAAAGGTGTGCTAACCGGCAACAATGTCAGCCACGCGAATAACAAGTCGCGTCGGCGCTACCTCCCCAATCTCTTGGACGTGACGCTGCTCAGCGATTCTCTCGGACAATCGTTCCGCCTAAAGATCTGCCGTCAGGCCCAGCGGTCTGTTGATCACGCCGGCGGGTTCGATACGTTCATCCTGAAGGCGAAAAATGAGGTCCTCAGCGATCGTGCTCGGGATATCAAAAAGCGCGTTGCGAAGACTGCCGCGGCAGCCGCGTAAACACACCAACTACCGGCATGACGCCAGCCTTCAGATGAACCGTTTCATCGAAAAGGCGTCCAAACAGTGACCCTGCGTTTCCTCGCTCTGCCCATTTTCGCGATGGTCGTCGTCGTGGTGGCGTCCAACGTCCTTGTCCAATACCCGATCAATGACTTCCTGACTTGGGGCGCGTTTACGTTCCCGGTGGCCTTTCTGGTAACGGACCTAACCAACCGACGGTTTGGTGCGGGACGCGCGCGGCGCGTGGTTTATGTTGGCTTTCTGATTGGCGCGGCTCTCTCAATCGTCTTGGCCGGCCCACGTATCGGTGGGGCGAGCGCCGCCGCATTCCTAACCGGCCAATTACTCGATATTGCGATATTTGACCGGTTGCGCCGAATGGCGTGGTGGCAAGCACCTCTAGCATCGTCGGTTTTCGCTTCCGCCGTTGATACAGCGCTTTTCTTCAGCTTGGCCTTTGCAGGGACTGGGTTGCCCTGGGTTACCCTTGGCATCGGAGATTTTGCCGTGAAATTGGCGATGGCCGCGACGCTCCTAATCCCCTATGGCGCACTGATGCGTTATGTTGGAACCTTGCCTGCTCGGCATCCTGACGGGGCTAGCCCATAACCTCAAACCATTGTGACGGACCCAATGCTCAACGTTCTTGAACACCCGCTCATTGCCCACAAGCTCAGCTTGATGCGGGACGTCGCCTGTTCGACGAAGGACTTCCGGGCCCTGCTGAAGGAAATCGGTCTTCTCATGGGGTACGAGCTAACTCGGGACTTGCCGGTCCGCGAGGAGATGGTCACGACACCTGTCGCCGAGACCATGGGGCGGTTCATCGCGGGTAAGAAAGTCGCGATTGTACCCATCTTGCGCGCCGGCCTCGGCATGGCGGACGGCCTCCTAGAGTTGATGCCTTCTGCACGTGTCGGCCACATCGGTGTTTACCGTGATCCCAAGACACTGAAACCGGTCGAGTATTTGGTGAAGTTGCCGGAAGTGGGAGGGCGCCTCTTCATCGTCGTCGATCCGATGCTGGCGACGGGCAATTCAGCCGCTCATGCACTCGACGTACTGAATGAGCGCGGTGTGGCCGACGAGAATATCCGCTTCATGGCGCTGGTTGCGGCGCCGGAAGGCGTCAAGCGGATCACGGATTCCCATCCGAAAGTTGCCATCTATGTGGCAGCGTTGGACGAGATGCTCAACGAACATGCCTACATTGTTCCAGGCCTTGGTGACGCTGGCGATCGCCTCTTTGGAACAAAATAGGACGTCGACTTACTCGGGCGCCCACCGAAAGGCCAACAGCAACGTTTGCTGAAAGAAGCTGAAATTATCGTCGGAGACGATCCACACCACTGGTGATCCATCTGCTAATTCTGATACGGCGATGCCCTCGAAATTGTCGCTAAGTACCGATCCCGATATTCGCGCAACAATTGGCCCCGTGATGGTCCCTCCGGCAACGACTGAGCCAATGTCGGTTTTGCGGATTCTGCTCGAAAACCCAGTGAGTGCGGAAAATTTGCGCTCAAGAATGAGTAGGCCCACTCGCGGGTGAAAGGCAGCGTCGGTCGGCTTCCAGTCCGTTTTTGGGTAGGCCAGAGAATCGCGGCGGGCTCCATCGATAATCCAGCCGAGTAGTTCACCGGCATCAGTTTCGGACTCCTCGGTTAAAGCAAGGAGGCGACCGTCATCCAGCGAAACCAGGGCTTCAATACCGCCGTTTGCGGGCGACTTCGCTATTCCAGGAATGTTTTGGACGTAAGTTGGGCGCGCGCTATCACCTAGGTTTGGATCATAAAGCCCGACGCGATGAAACCGTTCAAAGCTGACCGCGAGTGACGATCCCCATTTCTCGAGGGCTTCAGCATCGTGTTCTCCACGGACAATGGCGAGCGGCTCGCCCTTGCTGCTCAAGATGGGAGCGATCCGGCTTTCGCTTAGGTTCTGGAGAGCCCCGTTTTCATCAAATTCAAGTCGTGAGCGAAACCAGAATCCGCGATCCGAGACGGCCGTGAGTTGATCGCGCTCGACTAACAATCCCGACAGTCCACCAAATCTCTTGTCCCGCGACGTCAGCGAAAGGCCAGCTAAGAACTTGAGCGGTCCAAGACGCGCGGTCGCCGGGCCATCCGGGTCCAGTTGGATGGCGGTGACTCCGACGGCAATCGGTTCCGCGCGAGCATGCGAAGCGATACCAACCAGAAAAAGAAAAAGCGCTAGTGTACTGATCCGGCGCACGTTGTACGTCAGTCGCTTGGTTTTGGCGGAAGGGTGACGTCGAAATGGCGGCGCAGAATTTCGGCAATGTTTTCATAGCAAACGCCATAGCGGTGCACGGTGCAGTTTTCGACATCCAGCAATGTCGAAGACGCGGCGTAGCTATGATATTTCATCAAACCGTAGTCTATGATTACGTCCGCGATATCAGTAATTTCGCTCTGCATGTCTTCAACGCGAAATCGGGTGCCAGTAAGCGTCAAATTTGCGGAGGAGCCAAATAGTAAGTGCTCTTGCTCGTAACTCAGACGCGTGATTTCCGCATGGAACCGACCCGAGTTCATCAACATCAGCAGCGTGTCACCTTTGGTGCTGCGTGCGTAGGTGTCGCGATCGAGCGTCTGTAGCAAGGGGTGATCAATATTGCATGGAGCAATCAGGCCGAGCGGGAGGTCGTAGTCATTGCAGATGGCCTCATAGATTTCGCGCCCGCGGTTGCTGACCTTGTGGAGTGCCCGATGCATTGCATCGTTGCCGAGCATCGCGTTTAGCTTCGATGGGGCGCGGTTTTTAGTGTCAAAGATTCGCTTAAGCGCTTGCGGCGATCCGCCGATCAACGAATAACCGACATCCATTGGCAGGATGCCGATGCCGCCGCCTTTCAAGACGGCGAATGCGCGGGCAGCGTCGTTCTGAATATCGAGTACGCTCATATGTGATCCGTGTGGTTAGTGTCGTGTTCGCGCTAGTCCGGGGTCGTCATCGAACAGGTCGGCCAATTGTTCCATCATCGCGCCGCCTAGTTGCTCAGCATCGACGATAGTCACGGCCCGTCGATAGTAACGATTGACGTCGTGGCCGATGCCGATGGCGATTAATTCAACAGGCGAACGGGTCTCAATCCAAGTGATGATCTCGCGGAGGTGCTGATCGAGGTAATTGCCCGGATTGACCGAAAGTGTGGAGTCATCAACTGGCGCGCCGTCTGAGATGACCATCATGATTCGGCGCTGTTCGGGACGGGCCAAAAGGCGTTGATGCGCCCAAGTGAGTGCCTCTCCGTCGATGTTTTCTTTGAGAAGTCCTTCACGCAGCATCAGGCCTAGCCCGCGACGCGCACGCCGCCATGGCTCGTCGGCAGATTTGTAGATGATGTGCCGCAAGTCATTGAGCCGACCGGGGTTGAGCGGTTTGTCCTCGGCCAGCCATTTCTCGCGCGCCTGGCCACCTTTCCATGCCACCGTCGTGAACCCGAGGATTTCGACCGTGACGCCGCAGCGCTCCAGCGTGCGCGCGAGAATGTCCGCGCACATGGCAGCCACAGTCACTGGCCGTCCGCGCATCGAACCCGAATTATCAATCAGAAGCGAGACCACCGTGTCGCGGAAATCCGTCTCTCGCTCCATTTTGTAGGACAACGAATACAACGGGTTGGTGATAATCCGCGTGAGGCGCGCCGAGTCGAGGAGGCCCTCTTCGAGGTCGAAATCCCAGGCACGTTGCTGCTTTGCCATGAGGCGTCGTTGCAGGCGGTTGGCAAGGCGACTCACGGCGCCTTGGAGGTAGTGCAGTTGCTGGTCGAGGTGACGACGGAGCCTGGCCAGTTCATCGGGGTCGCACAAGTCTTTGGCGTGGACGATTTCGTCGAACGCTGTGGTGTATGCGCGGTAGGAGGGCTCCTTGTGACGCTGATTCGGATCGTCCTGCCACTGCTCGGGTCGGCCGCCCGGTTCACCGTCACCGGCCATTTCTCGACGTTCTTCGGCGCTGGTGCCCGCGGCCGACTCAGCTGCGTCATCCATTGATCCATCCGCGGCATCATCGCCGAGCGATTGCATTGTGCCGGCGGACTCGCCCTCGCCGTCTTCGGATTGTCCTTCCTGGTCCTGATCCGCCTCGTCTGCCTCTTCGGCTTCATCCGGATCGGGTTCAAGAACATCCTCATCGGCTAAATCAAGATGCGCGATCAGGCGTCGTGCCAGTTGTGAAAATGCGCCTTGGTCCGACACTGTCTCGCAAAGGGCGTCGATGTCTCCGCGCGCCTTACCGTCAAGTGTGTCACGCCACGTATCAACGATGGTTTGCGCTGCCGCTGGCGGTGGCGCTCCGGTTAGGCGCTCCCGCAATACAAGGCGAACAGCTTCTGACAAAGCGGCTTCTCCTTGCGCATCGTCATTGCTTGATTCGCCATGGTCATAGTATTGATTGAGCGCTGCACCGAGGTTCTGAGCGATGCCATCGAATTGGATTGCGCCGATCGCCTCAATACGAGCAAGTTCCGCGGCATCGTAAACGGCTTGGGCAACGGCGCCGTCGGGGCGCCGACGGGCGTGCAGCTGTTTATCGTGATGGCGAAGTCTTAGCGCAAATGAATCGGCCACCCCGCGCACATTGCTGACTTCACCGCTGTTGAGGTCCCGTGCCGGCTGCGGTAGTCGCACGGCTTCGTCCCTGATCCCTGGCGATTCGACGCCGAAAGACACGTCGAGCTCTTTGACTGTCGAAATCGCGCGCGTTGCTGCGCCAACGGCCCGCTTGAAGTTCTCGACGGGGCTGCGTGTCTCGCTCACTTCTAGTGCGGTTTTATGAGTGCTGCGCTGTCCGGCAGGTCTTCGCCGAACGAGCGCTGGTAGTATTCAGCGATCAGCGGGCGCTCCATTTCGTCACATTTGTTGGCAAACGTGACGCGGAACGCGAATCCAACATCGCCAAAAATTTGTGCGTTCTCGGCCCAGGTAATGACGGTGCGAGGCGACATGACTGTCGAAATATCGCCGCTTTGGAACCCCGTGCGCGACAGCTCGGCAACACGAACCATTTGGCCGATCGTCTTACGCCCGTCGTCGGTGTCGTATTCAGGTGCCTTGGCGAGAACGATCGCCACTTCCTGCTCGAACGGAAGATAGTTCAGCGTGGCAACCAAGTTCCAGCGGTCCATTTGACCCTGGTTGATCTGCTGTGTGCCGTGATACAGGCCGGTGGTGTCACCGAGGCCAATTGTATTAGCGGTCGAGAAAAGGCGAAATGCAGGGTGTGGTCGAATGACGCGGTTTTGGTCCAGCAGTGTCATTTTGCCTTCGGACTCAAGGATTCGTTGGATTACGAACATCACATCGGGTCGACCCGCGTCATACTCGTCGAAAACCAGAGCGGTCGCCGTTTGAAGCGCCCAGGGCAGGATACCTTCGCGGAATTCGGTGATCTGCTTGCCATCACGAATCACGATGGCGTCTTTTCCAATTAGATCTATTCGGCTTATGTGGCTATCCAGGTTTACGCGGATACACGGCCAATTGAGTCGGGCCGCGACCTGTTCGATGTGAGTTGATTTGCCGGTACCGTGCAGGCCCTGAATCATGACCTTCCGGTTGAACTTGAACCCGGCCAAAATCGCAATCGTCGTGTCGTGGTCAAACCGATAGGCCTCATCGATATCAGGAACATATTCGTTGGGCCTTGAGAATGCCGGTACGAGCATGTCGGTATCGATGCCAAAAACTTGCCGCGCGGAGACATCAATGTCGGGAATGTGATCGGGGTCTTTGGCTGCGGCCAAACTGTTTTCGTGACTCTGCAACGTCGTCGTCCTGATTCCTTGTGAACTAGGCATGGCCTGCCGAAAGCAAATACGAGTAGGCCTCGTTTATTCTCTTGAGTCGTTCCTCGGCTTCTTTGTTGCCCCCATTGAGATCGGGGTGAAACCGTTTTGCCAGTTCCTTATAGCGGATTTTCGCTTCCTGGGGAGTGGCCTCAGTGGGTAGACCGAGGCGGCGTAGCGCCTTCGTTACCGGGCCCGGAACGCGTTTCTTTGGTCGACGGATGGCAAGGCTCTCCATGCCCAAAGGGTCGTCGCGGAACAATCCAAATTGATCGTCGATCCCGTCAAATATGGCTTGCTTAGTAGGGGTCCGCCGGCTCTTACCGGTGACGCTCCACGTCGGACGGTGCCAGGTGTTGGTGTTGTGGCGGTACGCTTCGACCTCGGCATCCGACATGCCCTCAAAGTAGTTCCAGGACTTGTTGTATTCCCGGACATGCTTGATGCAGAACCAATGATACTGGCCGGCCTGGCCACCGCGCATAGGCGCGCGATGCGTGCCTTCATCCGAGCATTCCTCGTGGTCGCAGGCACGTTTGGACGAAGTTTCGCGGATGGATTCACGAGGATCAAAAGTCATCAGTTAAGTATGATGTGTCGAACAGCCTCGAGCAAACCAAACTCGAGCCTCTTTGTGGCAAGGAACAGGGTTAATCATGGGCATTGGCATCGCAGACAGAATTCGCAACAACCTGGCCGTTCTTCAACCCGTAGCATTGGAGCTGGTTGACCAATCCGAGGCTCACCGAGGTCACGCTGGATGGCGCGACGGCGGCGAGACGCACTTCGACCTTACCGTCGTCTCGGCTGCCTTTGCCGGGAAGTCCCGCGTCCAGCGCCAGCGCCTGGTCCTAGGCGCGTTGAAGGAGGAATTCGAGGCCGGACTTCATGCTCTGTCGATCCAGGCGCGCGCGCCAGGCGAGTAGCCCGCCTTTTGGTGTTCGCTACAAGACCAGGATCAATAGAAGCGGCATCGTCGCAAACGAAATTACTGTCGAGATGATAATGGCCGCGGCAACGTCTTGCGGTTCGCGATCGTACCGCAGGGCAAAGACGTAATTAAAAATTGCGACCGGCATCGTAGATTGCAATATCAGGACGCTGCGGACGATCCCGTCGAGCCCGAACAATTCGGCAACCACGATGCTCGCGGCGAGGCCGCCTAGGAGGCGCGCGATCGCGAATCCGACACTGCGGCGGAGTCGCTTGAGGCGCATGCGGGCTAAGGATACCCCGAGAGTGAGCAGCATGAGGGGCACGACGAGAGAGGCCAGCAGTTCTACTGTGTTGGTTGCCCAATCCGGCAAAGCGGTCCGGGTGAACATAAACGGCAGAGAGAATAAAACGCCCCACAGAACCGGCGTGCGAATCAGCTGCTTGGCGTGAACACCGCCGGCATGGATCGAAATGCCGACCGTGAATTGCGCTACCGAATGAACCGAGAACGCGGCCACGGCGAGGGCGAGTCCTTCGTCGCCAAATGCAAAGAACGCCAGAGGGATGCCCATGTTGCCGAGGTTCCCGAACATGACGGTTGGCAGGTAGGACGGTAACGACAGCCTCAAGGCGGATCGGATGATGACCGCTCCAGCGACGCCGAGCACAACCAAGACCGCGAGATAGGAGCCCGCTATGGCACCAAGGGTCTCTAGAGATACGTCCAGTCGCGTCAGGGATGAAAAAACTAAACACGGCGTCGCGATGGTCAGAACAATGCCGGTCACGAAATCGGTGTCAAAGACTCGACCAGACCGCTCCCAAGCAAAGCCGATCGCTGCGGTCAAAAAGACGGGTACGACGATGGCGAAGAGGCCGGCTGTCATTCCGGCGTCCGACTTAAATGAGTTTTCAACGTTAAGATTTTTTGAGCGGCGTGAGGCGCAGCAACGTGATCTGATTTCGCTGGCGACGGACGATCTCGAATCGCGTTTCGTAGTATTGGAAAACTTGACCAACGTCCGGGATGGACTGGGATTCGTGAATGACAATTCCTGCCACTGTTACCGCCTCTTCGTCGGGTAGCGCCCATCCGAGATCGCGGTTGAGGTCTCGAATTGTCACGCTACCCTCGACGACGACACTACCGTCTGGCTGCGCTCGAATGCCGCGCTGGGCAATGTCGTATTCATCGGTAATCGGTCCAACGATCTCCTCAAGAATGTCTTCCAGAGTGACCATACCCATGAGCGCCCCATACTCGTCGACGACGAGCGCGAAATGCTGGCGGCGATCACGAAAAGCCGCCATCTGCTCGGTCAACATCGTGGTCTCGGGTATAAACCAGGGCTTTGTGGCAATTCCCAGCGGGTCGATCGCACTGGCGTCGCCGCCGACCGCGACCAGGGCACGCAACACATCTTTGGCGTGGAGTATGCCGACGATGTTTTCCGGCTCGTCCTTCCACAGTGGCAGGCGCGTGTAGGGACTGCTCAGAACCTCATTAACGATCCCCTCCGCCGGCGCACCGCCATCGACCATCGTCATGTTGCTACGGTGGATCATGACGTCCTCAACGCTGGTTTCACTCAGGTCGAAAATGCCGTGAAGCATGTCACTTTCGTGCTTAACAAGGCCGCCCTCGTCCGCGTGAATTTGGATCGCGCTCCGCAATTCTTCTTGTGGCGATACCAACATCGCTCGGGCGCTACGTTCTGCGCCGAAGAGGCGCAGGGTAAGTGCGACAACACGCTCAACCGCGAAGACAAACGGTGTGAGCACCGTGACCGTCAGCCCTAGAAATGGAGCGACCCGGAGTGAGGTCCGGGTGGGATGACGCAAAGCATAAGTCTTCGGCAACACCTCAGCGAATATTAGGATGAGTGTCGTCATCAAAATTGTTGCATAGACGACGCCAGCATCGCCAAAGCGTTCAATGAGGACGCTGGTTGCGAGTGCTGACGCCAAAATATTGACGAGGTTGTTGCCAAACAGAATTGAACCGATCAGTCGCTCACGCGCGTCGATCAAGCGAATGACAGCCCGAGCACGCCGATTGCCTTTCTTCTCGAGGTGGGTGATCCGCGGGCGCGAAGCGGCTGTCAGTGCCGTTTCTGATCCAGAGAACAAACCAGAAAAGAACAGCAACGCGACAATGGCGATAAGTGTGACGATTATCTCAAGACTCATGCTTTGGTGCCTATGACGCGCCGCAGGCGCGAAGGGCGCTGACAACTGCGTCGCGGGAAGCTTTGTGGCCGGCCCGCGTATTCCCGATGGCGTCACTCAGGACGAAAGTGATCTCACCTGCCTCGACTTTCTTGTCCTGCGCCATGTGGCCATATAGTGCGGTCGCGCCGACCTCAAGCTTAAGATCTTCAACGGACACTGGCAGACCAACAGACGCGAGATGCGCTTTGACACGCGGCACGTCTTGAAACCCTCGTTTTTGGGAAAGCGTTAGGGCCATCATGATGCCGACGGATACCGCCTCACCATGCAAGACACGACCGTCGTAACCAGCCTCCGCTTCGATGGCATGGGCGAATGTGTGCCCGAGGTTGAGCAAGGCGCGTGCTCCCGAGGTCTCGCGCTCATCACGTTCTACAATCGCTGCTTTCGCGCGGCAACTGACTGATACGGCGTGTTGGGTCGCTCCAATATCGCGTGCGATCACCGCGGCGCCGTTTTTTTCCAGCCAGCCAAAGAAGTCCGCATCAGCGATCAAGCCATACTTGACCACTTCGGCGTAACCGGCACGCATTTGCCGGTCGGGCAGCGTTCCGAGTGAATCCAGATCCACCAAGACCATGGCTGGTTGGTGGAAGGTACCGATCAGGTTCTTCCCCTGTGGGGTGTTAATGCCCGTCTTGCCGCCCACCGAACTATCGACTTGGGCCAGTAGGGTGGTCGGAATCTGAATCACCCCTACACCGCGCCGCAGTATGCTTGCGGCGAAGCCGGCGAGATCGCCGATCACACCACCTCCTAATGCGATGACGACATCCCTCCGTGCGATCTCAGCGTTGAGGAGCGTATCGAGCACGCGCTCAAGGTGATCGAAGCTTTTTGTCGACTCGCTTGGCGGCAAAACCACGGGGACGACCTCAAGCCCCGCCGCTGCGCAACTCGCCTTCAGCGGTTCGAGATGGTGTGATGCGACGTTCTCATCTGTGACAATCGCGCATTTCTTGACCCCGGTTTCGGCTGCGATCCTTGCGCCAGCGGTCGCGAGTATGCCTCGCCCGATCATGATCTCGTAGCGCCTGCCGGGTAGTCCGACTTGAACTGTCTCGAGGACCGTCATCGTGGGCTGACTTGCCGCGAATGGATCGCCGCCATGATTGCGTCGACGATTTTCTCGACAGCTGTGTCCCCGCTGTCAACGACAACGTCGGCTTTGGCGTAGGTAGGGTCGCGCTCAATCATCAGTTTCTCGAGTATGGTTCGGGGATCACCGTCTTTGAGGAGCGGCCGATTGGCGTTGTGCTTAACCCGCTTGACGACGGTGTCCAGATCCGCGCGCAGCCAAATCGACAACGCTTTGGCTCGAATGCGTTTGTGCGTTTCAGGGTCAATGAATGCGCCCCCGCCCGTGGAGATCACCAATGGGGGGCCCTCCAGGATTCTTTTGATGACACGCCGTTCGCCCTCACGAAAGGAGGCCTCCCCATGAAACTCAAAAATATCCGAAATTGAACATCCTGCCGCTCTCTCGATTTCTAGGTCGGCATCAGCGAAGGGGAGGGCTAGACGCCGGGCTAAGCGGCGCCCCACGGTGCTTTTGCCCGCACCCATCATGCCTACCAAAACGACAGGCTGTGTGGGCGTCGCGGCCTTGCCGCCGCGGTTTGAAGAGCGTCCCATGAACTGACTGTTTGCCGATGCCCGTTTGAAAGCGAAATCTGTACCAAGTAGAATGCCGCATCATCGCCATATTTTGGCAAGATTATACCTATCCTAGCGTGTCACGTTGAAGTGCCGCGTTAAGAGTTGAGGTCAGGTCCACCATCAATGTCAGTTGCGTCCAAGCTAACGATCTTGCTGATTCTGGCGCTCGTCGGGGGTGGCGCCGTGTTTTTGGCAACCTGGGATATTCCCGCACCGACGCGGCAGGTAGAAAAGACCTTGCCCGACAGCCGGTTTCCTCGGTAACGACGTGATCCGCTCATATTTATCGCACGGATCGCTTGCGATCTGGATTGCCGTCGCGCTCGCTGCAACCACTCCGACTGCGGCATATGCCCAGCAGGATGCAGATAGCGGTCCGATTCGATTGGTGGCGCCCAACAAGACATCGGCACCAACGACATCCGATGCACCGTCGTCCGGGCAAGCCGCGCCAAGGCCGTCCAACCCGGGTGTTGCAGTTGTTGCGCTCGACCGGCCTGATCCGTCCTCTGTGGGGGTCCTCACGGCAGACGATGGCGGGTTTGGCGTCGCCCTTTGGGCTGGTTCGCGCCGTTCGCTCATTGAGGCGCTGTTGCCCAGAATTCCAGCGGTAACGCCTTCACGGGCTCTTCAGTCGCTGCGCAGGAGACTGCTGCTGACGACCGCGCAGGTTCCGGCGGGTGACTCCGTAGCGCCGACTTTTCTAGGACTTCGCGCTGAACGACTTGCGGCCACTGGCGACTATACGTCGGCGCTGGCACTGGTTGCGCTTGCTTCTCCCCAAATGGATGACCCAGTGCTGGACGTCGTACGCGTAGACGGCGCGCTCCTTAGTGGCAACCATCAAACCGCCTGCGAGGTTGTGGACAGAGCCCTCGCGTCCGGCCGCCGGTCTCCCTATTGGGTGCGCCGCTTGAGCTTTTGCCGCGTTCTTGACGGTGATGCCGAGCGCGCCGTTCTCACCGCCGCGGTCTTGCGCGAACTACCCGGAGATCCGGACCCCCTATTCGAAGCGCTCCTGGCGGCTCTAGCGGAGAGTTCAACCCTACCGATCGTGGCAACGACCGTTCTCACGCCCCTCCATTTTGCGATGATCCGCGCGGCCCGCCGGGCTATTCCCGATAGCGCCGCCGAAAACGCCGACCCTGCGATGCTTCGTGCCATCGCAACATCTGCTAAGGCCTCGATCGAGGCCCGTCTTCGCGCTGGTGAGGCCGCGGAGATTGCTGGTGTCCTAGCAGCCGAAACGTTGGGTCAAATCTATGCCAGCCTGGTGTTCAGCGAATCGCAACGGGCCAACGTCTTGTCGACCGCGCTCGACATGCCGCGGGCAATCGCGAATGCGCTGCTTTTTCAGGCCGCCGTCGGTGAGGCGATACCGGCGGCGCAGGCAGAGGCGCTTAGCACCGCGCTAAAACTATCGAACCCGCGAACTCACGGGATGATCGCACGGGTAAATGCCGATCGATTGGCAGCGATCTCGCCGGATCCGGATCTGATGTGGTTCGCAAGTGACGCTGGGCTAGCCCTGTTGCATGCCGGGAGTACGGTAGGTGCACGGGCGTGGTTCGATGTTGCGCGACTGGTCGTGTCAGACACCGAGCCAAATGCCGCGCTCGCAATTCTCACGTTATGGGCACCCCTGATGATGGGCGTATCCGATAATCCGCTACCGATGGCGCCCGCTGCGCTCACTGATTGGTGGAGCGGTGTCGTGAGCCTCGACCCCGCCCAAGCGCAAAATATCGGGAGCGTCGTTCTGACGACCTTCGAGGCCGTCGGGCTAGATGTTCCGGCCGATGCCTGGGACAGCTTTACTGGCTTCGCGGCGCCGGTGCTAGTGGAACGCCCGTCCGTTGGGGCCCTTCGAAGCCTTGCAACCGCGGCGTCGGCCGGTCGCATTGGCGAGACCGTGTTGCTTTCATTGGTAATATTGGGGGAAGCCCACCCTGCGGAAGTTGATGCCGACACCGTTTCGCGGGTGATAGCGGCCTTGATGGCGGTTGGGCTTGTCGAGGAAGCGCGTGCTTTGGCGCTTGAGGCGATCGTCGGGCGGAGCCTGTAGATGCTGCGCAGCCCGGGCGCCGAGAACCTCGTCGAACGTTTTCTTGAGATGATATCTGCTGAACAGGGTGCCTCGCCGAGGACGATAGAGGCCTATGGTCGCGACTTAGCGTCTCTCTTGGAGTTTTTGCATGGCAAGAAGGATGACGTAACGGGATGCGACGGCACCCGTCTCAGGTCGTTCGTCGCAGATCTTGGTGGGCGAGGATTGGCGCCCGCGACGATTTCGCGAAAGATTTCGACGTTGCGACAATTCTTCAAATTCTTGCTCCTCGACGGACTGCGCGACGACGATCCTTCGCTGTTGCTCGATGCACCCCGTCGAGGGCAATCGTTACCCCGTATCTTGTCCGATCATGATGTCGAGGCATTGTTGGGTCAGGCTCGCGACATGGACGGCCCCAATGGTTTGCGCGCCGGCGCACTGCTGGAACTGTTATACGCCTGCGGGCTTCGCGTGAGTGAACTTGTCGGACTACCGCTCTCTAGTGTCGATCTCGATACCGAGCTTGTTCTTGTGGTTGGCAAAGGCGGGCGGCAGCGGTATGTGCCGATTGGCGAATCGGCCACGACTGCCCTCAGGGTCTACCTTAACGCCCGCGACTTCTTCTTGCCGAACGATCAGGAATCGCCGTGGCTTTTTCCTTCGCGCGGCCGAAGCGGGCATCTATCGCGTCAACGTTTTGCCCAGGTCCTCGATGATCTTGCAGTCAAAGCGGGCATTGATCCGCGGCGCATTTCGCCCCACGTATTGCGCCATGCATTCGCCACCCACCTTCTCGCGAACGGCGCTGATCTCCGCGCAGTACAACAGATGTTGGGCCACGCTGACATCTCCACGACGCAGATATATACCCACGTCCTGGAAGAGCGATTGACGCAGACAGTAACTGCGCACCATCCCCTCGCAAAAGAAACGGCTGCCTAATGAGTGCGTTCCTCGACTTCGAAAAACCCGTGACCGAGCTTGAAGGCAAGATTAAGGAGCTTCGGCACACGGCTGATGGCGGTGATGTGAATATCGCCGAGGAATTGGCCAAGCTTGAAGCGAAAGTCGATCAGGTCCTGAAGCAGACTTACGGGAAGCTGTCTTCTTGGCAGAAGATGCAGGTCGCGCGTCATCCCAGTCGACCACATTTCTCCGACTACATTGATGGCCTGTTTGACGATTTTGTCGAACTATGTGGCGACCGCACGTTTGGTGAAGATAAGGCCCTCATCGGCGGCATTGCGCGGTTCCGAGGACGGACCGTGTTTATCATTGGCCACGAAAAGGGCAGCGGAACGGATGGAAGGCTTCGGCATAATTTCGGAATGGCCCATCCCGAGGGATACCGAAAAGCAACGCGGCTGATGAAGCTCGCGAACCACTTTGGATTACCCCTCCTGACATTCGTCGACACCACCGGTGCGTATCCAGGAGTTCAGGCCGAGGAGCGCGGCCAATCAGAGGCAATAGCGCGTACGATCGAGGAAAGCCTCCGCCTCGACGTGCCTTTCATTGCGTCAATTGTTGGAGAAGGTGGATCGGGTGGTGCTGTAGCATTGGCAACGGCTGACACAGTCTTGATGTTGGAGCACGCGATCTACTCCGTGATTTCACCGGAAGGGTGCGCGTCAATCCTCTGGCGCAGCGCGGCAAAGGCGCAAGATGCAGCCGAGGCACTCAAGATGACCGCGGAGCATTTGCTAGCCCTTCGGGTGATCGACAAAATTGTGGAGGAGCCTCTAGGTGGCGCCCATCGTCACCCGGATGCCGCTGTCCAATCCCTGGGTGACGAAATTGAGCGCACGCTGAGACAGCTAATTGCGGAGCAAGCCGGTTCTCGTAGAACCCGGCGCCGTGAGAAGTTCCTGGCGATGGGGCGGCCGTCCGTTTAGCTGAGTAATGGCCCGTCTAGGCTAAGCGACCGTGGCATTGCTTGTATTTTTTTCCGGAGTCGCACGGACAAGTTTCATTTCGACCGACTTTGCCCCAGGTCGCGGGATTGTCGGGGTCGCGCACCGCACCGGCCTTTGGCCCACGCACCAACGTGGTTGTGCCAACCGTGTCCATCTCATTTCGGCGGGTGCTGGGGTCGTTGTGAATTTCTTCCGTACTCTGCGCCGGTCGCGCTGCCGCCGTTTGGGATTCGGCGGGGGTGTCCATCTGCAGTTCAACGTTTGATAAATAGCTCGTCAAGTTGACCCGTAACGAAGACAGCATCGTCTCGAACATATTGAACGCTTCGCCCTTATATTCGTTCAACGGATCCCGTTGACCATAGGCGCGAAGGCCGATCCCCTGGCGCAGATGATCCAATCCGAGTAAGTGGTCCTTCCAGTGTTGGTCGAGCACTTGCAATATCAGGCTTTTTTCGACCACGCGCCAAACGTCGGGCCCATAGCGCGTCGCCTTTTCTGCAAAGCGTTTGTTCACGGCGTCAGCTAGTCGATGAAGAATCTCCTCATTGGCAATACCTTCCTCGGCGGCCCACTCTTGGAGTGGGAGGTCGAGCGCAAAAATGCGCTTGGTCTCTAGGGCCAACGTCTCGGTCGTCCACTGCTCGGCGTAGGCTTTTTCGGGGATGTTGGTCGCGACAAGATCCTCGAGCACTTGGTCACGCATGTCCTTGAACGTTTCCGAAACATCGGTACTTTTCATCAGATCGATGCGTTGGTCGTAGATTACTTTGCGCTGATCATTCATCACGTCATCGAACTTCAGCAGGTTCTTACGGATGTCGAAGTTGCGCGCCTCGACTTTTTTCTGGGCTTTCTCGAGGGCTTTGTTGATCCACGGATGGACAATCGCTTCGCCATCCTTCAACCCCAAACGGCGCAGCATGCCGTCCATGCGCTCCGAGCCAAAAATTCGCATGAGGTCATCGTCGAGTGAGAGGAAGAATTTTGACCGACCCGGATCGCCTTGTCGTGCAGACCGTCCGCGCAATTGGTTGTCGATACGGCGACTTTCGTGGCGCTCGGTGCCGATAACAAAGAGCCCGCCAGCCGCCATAACGGCTTGTCTCTCTGTCTCGACTTCAGGTGTTGTCCGGGCGACGGCACTGGCGCGCTCTTCTTCCGAGGCGCCATCCTCGACGGTGCGCATCTCTGCGTTGCCACCTAGTTTGATGTCGGTGCCACGGCCCGCCATGTTGGTGGCGATCGTGACGGCGCCGAGTCTGCCAGCTTGCGCGATAATGCGCGCCTCTTGTTCGTGATAGCGCGCATTCAGGACCTGGTGCGGGACGCCTCGCTCTTTAAGAGCGGCTGCTAGCACCTCAGATTTTTCAATCGATACCGTGCCGACGAGACATGGTTGGCCAAGGCCCTGGCACTCTTCGACCAAATCAATGAGCGCGTTCATTTTTTCGGCCGAGTTGCGATAAACTTCGTCGTCTTCGTCCTTACGCACCATGGGCTGGTGGGTCGGTACTTCGACAACCTCCAATTTGTAGATGTCGTGAAACTCTTCCGCTTCGGTCGCCGCTGTACCGGTCATGCCGGCCAGTTTGGGATACATACGGAAATAGTTCTGGAACGTGATTGACGCGAGCGTCTGGTTCTCTTGTTGGATGGAGACCCGCTCTTTGGCTTCAAGCGCCTGATGTAAGCCTTCCGAATACCGACGGCCTTCAAGGGCGCGACCGGTGAATTCGTCGATGATGATTACCTTGTCATCTTTGACGATGTAATCTTTGTCTCTTTGGAAGAGGCGGTGCGCACGCAATCCCTGATTTGCGTGATGCACGACCGTGACGTTCTCAATGTCGTAAAGCGTCTCACCCTTAAGTAGGTCGGCCTCCTGCAGAAGTTTCTCCATATGCTCAACGCCCACTTCTGAGAGCACCACGGTGCGGGCTTTCTCGTCCAGTTCGTAATCATCTGGGTCGAGCTTGGGGATGATTGCGTCGAGTTGTAGGTAGAGTTCTGAACTGGTTTCTGCCGGGCCCGAGATGATGAGCGGTGTCCGTGCCTCGTCGACCAAGATAGAGTCTACTTCGTCGACAATCGCGAAATTGAAGGTGCGCTGGACCATTGAAGACAGTTCGAACTTCATGTTGTCGCGGAGGTAGTCGAAGCCGAACTCATTGTTTGTGCCGTAGGTAACGTCGGCGCTGTACTGCTGGCGCCGCTCGCCATCGCTTAGGCCATGGACAATTACTCCGACCGATAGGCCGAGAAAATCATAGATTTTCCCCATCCACTCAGCATCGCGTGCCGCGAGGTAGTCGTTCACCGTTACGAGGTGAACGCCTTTGCCAGCGAGTGCATTGAGATAGACGGGCAGGGTCGAGACAAGCGTTTTGCCTTCGCCGGTTCGCATCTCGGCGATCTTGCCCTGGTGCAGCACCATGCCGCCGATGAGCTGAACGTCGTAGTGCCGCTCACCAAGAGTCCGCTTCGCCGCTTCCCGCACCGTAGCAAATGCTTCGGGCAGAATGCTGCCGAGGGTCTCGCCTTGGGCTAGTCGCTCGCGAAATTCTGGAGTCCGCGCGGCAAGTTGCTCGTCGCTCAGCGAGATGA
>JAPKDI010000201.1 GCA_026421105.1 Alphaproteobacteria bacterium
TCTCTCCAGGCGAATAGTTAGATGACCGCTCACGGCGCCTAGGAGTCATCCTCATCGCCGAGAAGGTGCCGACGGCGTGAGGCGTATTCGTCTTCGGTAATCTCACCACGCGACCGCATCTCGTCGAGCTCGGTAAGCCGGGAGGGAATGGTCGCGTCCACCGCCTCGTCCTGATCACTCAGCGGCGGCAGCTGCGCGCCCGGATTGGCGCCTTTGTTCTCGCGCTTCCGCATCAAAAACCATAGCCCAATTAGCCCGAGCAATATCAGGCCGATGATGATGTACAAACGGACCACGACTAACCGTTCGTCTTACCGACCAACTACGCTTTGCGGCCACCGAAAACCGGATAGGCCGGTGTGCGCGACACCGCGCGATGCTTGGGCGAGGACTCCAGGAAAACACTCGGCGCAAACTGATGTTGGAACAGGCTCTCTTTGGGAAAGCCGGCCTCATGCATCAACGTGCGCAGGTCCTGGTCGTGCAAGGTGCCCCAAAATGGTTCTGCGTTGTAGTGCGTCGACCAGTCGCCGAGTGTGTGGTCATACGGGTCTGGCATGTCTTCGTACTGCGGCGCTTCGAAATGCACCATCACACCGCCCTTGGACAACAAACGGTTACATTCGGCGAGAATATTTCGCAAACCCTTGTTCGAGGTTTCGTGGAACAAGATGTGTGAGACGATCAGGTCAAAGTGGCCGTCAGGGAAATCGGTGTGCTCCCCATTTTGCTGCGACCAATTCACTGCGTAGCCTAGCGACTCGGCTCTGGCATGCGCGTAGCGCAGGCACGGCGCCGCAACATCAATCGCATAGATCTCGGCATCGGGATAAAGGTCAGCATAAGGCAACGTCGAATGCCCGACCGTGCAGCCAATTTCGAGAATGCGGCGTGGTTTGAGATCACTGAACGTGCGGGTCGCGTACCGCGCCACCGAACGACCCATGTCGTCATTGAGCGGGCCCGAGGCACCCATCGCAAACAAGTTGTACGACCGGTCGTACTCGGCTCCCGCAAATAGATCGTCGGTCGGCAACAACTCGCTATGGTAACCACCCGGCTTGCAGTGAATATCAACCGCAGTTTGATACCGCGGAATTTTAAGGTCAGCATCGAGCTTCAGCGTGCCCTGGCGACGTCTATTCGTCGGCTTCTGATACTCGTCCGCCTTGGCCATCAAGTCGCCCGCCCGGTGTTCGACCGACTCGCCAATCGAATCAAACATCATTTCTTGGGTTGTCCGCCGCAACGCGCCCCAAGTTTGGTTGAATTCCTCTTTTTCCATCGCGCGGCGAATTTCGTGCCGGTTGGTAGGCGCGCGGCCATGGGCCTTCTCGAATTTCGGTTTGACCACATGGTCGTACAGCTTGCGCTTGCCTGGCGTTAGATCGCGCGACACATGAACCATCATCTCGAGAACGAAGTCCTCACGCGCCGCCTCATCATGATCGGGTGTCGGATACATCTGGTGCGGGGAAGCTAGAACCATTTTCTTATCTCCTCGGGCACTGGGAACTAGTAGTTTACGGGATTTTAGACCAAGTGGCGAAAGTTCAAGAGGGTTCGTCCTCCCCAACCCGGTATTTGCCTAAGAACGCGGTGCAAAAGGCCTCTAAACGGCCTTGATCAATAGCGGCGCGCAAATCAGCCATCAGGCGCTGGTAGAAACTCACGTTGTGCCAACTCAAAAGCGTTGACCCGAGCATCTCTTTTGCTTTGAACAGGTGGTGCAAATAAGCCCGGCTATAATCTCGGCTCGCCGGGCAGTCTGAGCCCCCATCCAAGGCTGCCGGATCGTCGGCAAAACGGGCATTACGAATGTTGATGGGCCCTTCCAGGGTGAAGGCCTGCCCGGTTCGGCCCGATCTGGTGGGGAGCACGCAGTCGAACATATCGATACCGCGTCGCACCGCCTCAACGATGTCGTCGGGCTTGCCCACGCCCATGAGGTAGCGAGGACAGTCAATCGGCAAGTGCGGCACAGTCGCATCGAGCACGTCCAACATCTGCTCTTGCCCCTCCCCGACCGCGAGCCCCCCAACCGCGTATCCCTCAAACCCGATCTCAATCAGTCGTGCGGCCGACTCTGCGCGCAGAGCAGGGTGAACGCCGCCTTGTACAATTCCGAACAGCGCCTTCCCATCGGCCGCCAGGTACGCCGCGCGGCAGCGGGCCGCCCATGCCATGGACAAGCGCATCGATTTCGAAGCCGTCTCTAGGTCAGAGGGATACGGCGTGCATTCGTCCAACACCATCGCAATGTCGACCCCAAAGAGCCGCTGCAACTCGACGGCACGTTCCGGCGTTAGGCGATGCGAGGACCCGTCAATGTGCGACTGGAAGGTAACTCCGTCGTCATCCAACTGGCGAAGCTTGGCTAACGACATTACTTGAAACCCACCTGAGTCGGTCAGGATCGGCCCGTCCCAGTTCATGAATCGGTGCAGCCCGCCGAGGTTGGCAATCCGCTCGGCCCCGGGGCGCAACATCAGGTGGTAGGTGTTGCACAGCACCACATCGGCACCAGTTGCGGCTACTTGATCTACCGTCAACGCTTTGACCGTAGCCGCTGTACCAACGGGCATGAACGCCGGCGTTCGAATCGCCCCGTGAGCTGTTTTGATTAACCCAGAGCGCGCGACACCGTCGGTTGCCTTCAGGTCGAACGAAAGTGTCAAAGTGCTAGCTCTAACAGGCACGCGTCGCCGTATGAATAGAACCGATAGCCCTCCGCTTTCGCCTCTTCATAGGCCGCCAATATCCGTGCCTGGCCGGAGAAGGCGCTAACCAACATCAGTAAGGTGGACTTCGGCAAATGAAAGTTGGTCATCAGAACATCCGTTGCCCGGAAACGATATCCCGGCGTGATAAAGATGGCCGTCTCGCCGTCGAAGGTAGCCACGCGCCCCTCCGGGTCCACCGCGCTTTCCAGTAGCCGCAAACTGGTGGTTCCAACGGCGACCACACGCCCCCCAGCCGCTCGTGCAGTATTGATCATTTCGGCCGCGTCCCGCGTGATCCGGCCCCACTCGGCGTGCATCTTATGCGCCGCCACGTCCTCCGTTTTCACCGGTAGAAACGTGCCAGCTCCAACGTGCAACGTTACCGACACGCGCTTCACACCACGCACGTCAAGCACTTGGAGCAACCGTTCCGTAAAGTGTAGGCCCGCCGTCGGCGCAGCGACCGCGCCCGCCTCGCGTGCGAAGATCGTCTGATACGTTTCGTGGTCGCTGTCGTCGGGCGCGCGTTGCGATGCGATATAGGGCGGCAAGGGCATCGTGCCGTGTCGCTCCAGGGCCGCCCATAGAGCTTCGCCCGCCACGTCAAACCGCAACACAACTTCGCCCGCCTCGCGCTTTTCGGCAACTATCGCCGCAAAGTCGGCGGAAAAAACTACGGTGTCACCCGCGCGCAGCCGTCGCGCTGGCTTGGCAAAGGCTGCCCAGGAATCGGTTGTCTCGCGCTTGTGCAGCGTGACCTCAATCGGGACCTCACGCCGCCTGCCGCTTAGACGGGCCGGAATTACGCGCGTATCGTTGAACACCATGACATCGCCTGGGTTCAACAGCGAAGGCAGGTCCATCACCCGACGATGGACCGGCGC
>JAPKDI010000202.1 GCA_026421105.1 Alphaproteobacteria bacterium
GTTCGGTGAAACGGGCACTAGACCCACAGAACATCATGAACCCGGGCAAGGTCGTGTCCCCCTAAGGTCCTTGTGGATTCAGGCAGCCAATACCTCAGATACGGTGCGATAAGGCAGCGACAGAGCTTTGGCAACGGGCTGATTGGTAACAGAATCCTCGTAGACATTTAGCCCATTGGCCAAATGCGGGTTGTCCCGAAGAGCCTGACGCCACCCTTTTTCTGCCAATTCGAGTACGAAGGGCAACGTCGCGTTGTTTAGAGCAAAGGTTGAGGTCCGCGCCATCGCGCCAGGCATGTTCGTGACACAATAGTGCACGACATCATCGACAATGTAGGTGGGTTCCTGGTGGCTCGTCGGCCGACTGGTTTCGAAACAACCGCCTTGATCGATCGACACATCAACCATGACCGCGCCACGACGCATTTTCTTGACCATATCAGCGGATACAAGTTTCGGCGCTTCAGCGCCCGCAACGAGGACGGCGCCGATTACCAAATCCGCCTCCAACACCTGCTCTTCTATCGCGTCCATCGTCGAGAAAACGGTGTGGATGGTTGAACCGAATTGTAGGTCGAGTTCGTAGAGACGCTGCGGGTTCATATCCATCACCCACACGCTCGCGCCGAGGCCGACCGCCATTGATGTTGCGTGGGTACCTACGATGCCGCCGCCCAAAATTACGACCTTCGCCGCCGGGACCCCGGGGACACCACCCAACAACTGGCCCCGCCCGCCCATTTCGATCTCAAGGCAATGAGCACCGACTTGTACTGACATACGACCTGCAACGGCGCTCATCGGTGTCAAAAGTGGCAGACCACCGCGCGGATCAGTCACGGTCTCATAGGCAATCGCGACGCACCCCGAGTTCATCAATGCCTTGGTTTGCTTAGGATCGGGTGCGAGGTGAAGATAGGTGAATAGAACTTGATCCTTGCGGATCATTGGGTACTCACTAGCTTGGGGCTCCTTCACCTTTACGATCATGTCAGCCGTCGACCAAACCTCGGCCGCGGTGCCGGCGATTGTGGCGCCGGCCTGAAGATAGAGCTCGTCCTCTAGTCCGATGACGTCTGCCGCATTCGTCTCGACGACGACCTCATGGCCACGGTGAACGGCTTCACGCACGCTCCCCGGCGTTAATCCGACCCGGTACTCGTGGTTCTTGATTTCCTTGGGAACGCCGATTTTCATGGCAACTACTCCACTTCACGGATAATGCGGCCCAACGTCTCAAACAACTGATCTATTTCACGCTTCTCGATGATTAGAGGCGGAGAGACCGCAATGATGTCCCCCGTCGCACGGACCAGCACGTTCGCCTCGTAGCACTTCGTGAACACCTCATAGCCTCGAGCGCCGGGTGCATCTGGCCGCGGCGCCATTTCGATTCCCGCCATGATCCCGATGTTTCGAATATCGACGACGTGGCGCGTTCCGTTCAAACTATGCGCTGCGTCCTCCCAATAGGGTGCCAGCGACGCCGCACGTGCGAACAGCCCTTCGTCTCGGTAGACATCGAGCGTTGCCAGGCCTGCGGCGCAGGCGAGAGGGTGGCCCGAGTAGGTGTAGCCATGGAAAATCTCGATTGCACCCTCTGGTGAATTGTCCATAAAAGCGTCGTACACGTGTTTACGTACAAACACCGCACTCATCGGGACAGTCCCATTGGTCAGACCTTTGGCCGTGGTCATAATGTCGGGCAAGACATCAAAATAGTCGGCACCAAAGTTGGCGCCGAGCCGACCAAAGCCGGTGATCACTTCGTCGAAAATCAAAAGAATGCCGTGCTTGTCGCAGATCTCGCGCAAGCGCTTGAGATAGCCCTTTGGCGGCACCAGTACGCCCGCAGAGCCTGAGACCGGTTCAACAATCACGGCCGCCACGGTTGACGCATCGTGCAGCGCAACGATCCGTTCCAAGTCTTCGGCGAGATGAACACCCCAGTCCGGTTCGCCGCGTGTAAAAGCCTGGTGCTCACGGCTGTACGTCGCGGGCAGGTGATCAACACCCGACAACATTGGCCCGAAAAACTTTCTGTTGTTCACCATGCCGCCCACGGAGATCCCGCCAAAGCCGACGCCGTGGTATCCCTTTTCGCGGCCGATCAGTCGAACCCGACCGCCCTCGCCCCTTAGACGGTGATAGGCGATCGCAACCTTGAGTGCAGTATCAACTGCCTCGGACCCAGAGTTCCCAAAGAAGACATGATCGAGGTCGCCCGGGGTCGTCGCGACCAACCGGGCAGCGAGCTCGAACTCAGCCGGATGGCCCATCTGAAACGCTTTGGAGTAGTCCATGCGAGCGACCTGAGTCTGCACCGCAGAAACGATGTGGTCGTTGCAGTGGCCAGCGTTGACGCACCATAGTCCGGCCGTGCCATCGAGGACCTTTCGCCCGTCCTGGCTCGTGTAGTACATCCCTTTCGCGCCAACTAGCATTCGGGGATTCGACTTGAACCGTCGGTTCGCCGTAAACGGCTTCCACAGAGCATCGAGGTTGTTAGGACTTGAGTCGTGGGCAACAGACGAAGACATGGCAGCGGCCTTTTTCTCTGGAAACGCCAATCGTCGAGCCTATCAGGGCCGGGCCGCCCGGCAAACGCTCTCAGGTCGTCCCTAGTGGTACTCAAGAAGGCGTGTAGAGCACCACCGGGCCGTCAATTCCCTTCATACCGTACTTGCCAGCTTCCTTGAATTTCAACGACTTTCCGGCGCATAGCTCGCGGACGACATTGGTCACCAGCACGCCGTCGGTTTCCGCAGCGTCACATACCCGGGCCGCCATCTGGACCGTCGAGCCGAATAGATCGTTGTCTTCCACGATGGGCTCGCCGGCGTTGATACCAATGCGCATGTGCAGCGGCAGCTCGGGCCACTCCTTGTTGTGCTCGATCACACCTTTCAGCATGATCAGGGACGCCTCGACTGCCTGTTGCGAGTGTCCAAATCGGGCCATGATCCCGTCGCCGGTGTGTTTGACCTCCGTACCACCGTGATCCTTCAAAGCCACCCGCACGATCATATTATGGGCGCGAACGATCTTCTGGGCCCCTTCGTCGCCCAACTCTTGGGTGACCTTGGTCGAGCCAACAATGTCGGTGAACATCACCAAAATAGGCCCATCATTCTTGGTAACATCGCTATCTTTCGGATTGCGCCACTTGATAATGGCTTTCGCCATCGCGCCAAGAGCCTTCTCGTCGCCCTTCCCGTATTTGCGGAGCGCCTTTGAGCCGGCCTGAAAGGTTCCGATGTATTGAGGCTCTAGCAAGTACTCCTCATATCGATCCGCGAGCTTCTGTGCCGCATCGGCCTTATTGCCTATCAGCGCAAGTGCCTTCTTCAACAGGTCGACGAACTGCTGGTCGTTTAACTTGTTCTCTTCCTTGATGACTTCGGCGACGCCGGCCAAGAAAAGGTTAGCCCCGAATTTGTCAGCGCCAGAAATCTGAATTTTTTCTTTGATCAGGTGGGCGATCGAGCCTTCCAAGAACTTCATGACGGTCTGAGTGGCGCCATCCGAATCACCCTCGGGCTGCGGCTCTTCCTCCTCCTCTTCTTCTTCTTCTTCTTCTTCTTCTTCTTCTTCTTCTTCTT
>JAPKDI010000203.1 GCA_026421105.1 Alphaproteobacteria bacterium
CGCAAATGCCTATTTTGCAGATTTTTGGCGCCAGCTCTATCAGCTGGACCGCCCAGCGCAGGCCATGCCCGGCCTCTTCCCTTTTGCAATATACTTAGGTATCGCCCCTCAGTTGGCTCGCGATTTGGGCGCCCATTTCTTCAGGTCAGGGATGGTACGTGCCTTTAGACGGTTTGTCGTAACCGCTGGTTCCGGCAAGTATCTCTTGCGCGGCCATCCTGACGCCGCCCACAGGACCCGACGTTAAGCCGTTAGAGGCTCATCGAGTTCGTAGCTTTCATCATAGTCCTCGATCTCGACCACCCAAAGATCACGATCCCACTTAATCTCGCGCTCGATATAGGCCGCCGCTTTCTCTTCGCTGATTTCGGCGGTGCCGCCCACTATCATCCAACTCTGCCCGCCAGCCTCGGTGGTGACACGGCGCAATAACAGACACTGGCTTTGGTTGCGAAGCAATTTGAGAACGATCCCACCTGCATCCGGATCGCCCCGCCGCGATACCGCGACACCCTGGAACCGAATGTCACAAAGACGGACCTGGGCTTTAACCCAAAGACCGCTTTTTAGCCGCGGCTCCATCAGCATGCGCCGTTGACAGACGGATGCGGACTTCGTACCCGTCCACAATGCGCAGCCCAACCCTCTATCCGCCGATTAAGCCTTACCGATCCGGTCATCTTCAGGTGTCCGATCTTCATTTCGTCTATTTCGAGGAATGCGGAAATCCGGCGGGCAAGCCAGCTATCTTCATTCATGGCGGACCCGGCGGCGGCACGGAGCCGGGGCACCGGCGCCTATTCGATCCAGAAAAGTATCGGATCGTTCTCTTCGATCAAAGAGGTTGCGGGCAAAGCACTCCCCACGCAGAACTGCGAGAGAACACGACCTGGGATCTCGTAGCGGATATGGAGCGCATTCGCACCCATCTCGCGATCGACCGGTGGCTGCTATTCGGCGGGTCATGGGGCAGTACATTGTCGTTGGCCTATGCCTCCGAGCACCCCGACCGCGTGTCGGAAATGGTTCTGCGCGGTATTTTTTTGCTGCGGCAGGAGGAAATCGACTGGTTTTACCAAGATGGTGCGGGCCGGTTTTTCCCCGCGGAATGGCAAAGCTATCTCACGCCCATTCCCGCTGAGGAACAGCACGATATGGTGGGTGCCTACTATAGGCGTCTGACAAGCCCCAGTGACGATGTGCGACGGACTGCGGCGAGAGCATGGAGCATCTGGGAAGGAACAACCTCGACCCTCCTGAACGATCCAGACACGATTAAGCAGGCTGGTGAAGATAGGTTCGCAGAAGCATTCGCGCGGATTGAATGTCACTACTTTTTGAATAAGGGGTTCTTTGAGACGGACGGCTACTTGCTCGACCAAGCCACTCGCTTTCGAGACATCCCCGCAACAATTATACAGGGCCGCTACGACATGGTTTGCCCAATCAAGTCGGCGTGGGATCTATCCAACAAATGGCCCAGGGCTGACCTGATTGTGATTGGCAATGCTGGACATGCCTATAGCGAGACGGGCACGCTTAGAGCGCTGATTAAAGCCGTCGACGCGTATGCCGCTCCGGCCTGAATTAGTCTCACAAAATAGACGCGTGGTGGGCGCGGTTGGGATTGAACCAACGACCCCTACGATGTCACCGTAGTGCTCTCCCACTGAGCTACGCGCCCGCGCGGCGCCACTCTTACCGGTATTTGTCCGTTGGGTTCAAGCCCCGCTCGCGCTTTCCCTCAATTGACCTGCCCTGAAACCATTAAAGAGGCTAGTCTTAGCCAATGAAAACGCGCTCGGAACTCATAGAAAACGACGCCTATCTGCTGACAAAACCGGGCATGCAGTCGCTGCCGTTCGTGTTTGCCTCGCCCCATTCCGGCGACGACTATTCTGAAGAATTTCTTGCCCAATCGCGCCTCGATGCAACGGCGATCCGGCGATCCGAGGACTGCTTTGTTCACGAACTTTTTCACGACGCCCCAGTGCTAGGTAGTCCGCTCATGCGAGCGCGGTTCCCGCGTGCCTATCTCGACCCCAATCGAGAGCCCTATGAACTCGACCCGAAAATGTTTGCTGGGCCACTGCCGGGCTTTGTCAATTCGCGCTCCGCCAGGGTATCGGTGGGGTTGGGTACCATTGCGCGGGTGGTTAGCAACGGCGCTGAGATTTATCGCAAGAAGTTGGATTTCGCCGAAGTCGAGCAGCGGATTGACCGGCTCTACTTTCCCTACCACGCGATGATCAAACAGCTTCTGGTCGCGACCCGCGCCAAGTTCGGCGCGGCGGTTCTGGTTGATTGCCATTCGATGCCGTCAAACGGCTCGGCGATTGAAGGTGATTCAGGACGTCGCCGGTGCGACTTCGTACTCGGTGACCGATTCGGCACGAGTTGCGATCCCGCGATCATCGATTTGTTCGAGAACTGCCTGATCGAGATGGGGTATTCCGTTGCGCGCAACGATCCCTACGCCGGCGGCTTCGTAACGCAAAATTACGGCCGGCCCAACGAGCGCATTCACGCGCTTCAGATCGAAATCAACCGCGGCCTTTACATGGACGAAGCAGCCATTGAGCGAATTCCAGAGATGGCCAAGCTGACGGACAACCTCGGCAAACTCATCTCCCGTTTGGGGACAGTCGATCCGAGTAACCTTCGCCCGCCCCCGCAGGTCTACCCCGACGCGGCCCAATAACTCCGGACGAAAAAGGGGCCCACCTACAATGCAGGAGGGCCCGAGTTTAGGGAGGAAATACCCAGAAAGGGTATTCGGCATCGAAGGTATAAGACCGCAATGCCGCGCCACTACATATAGTAGCTACAGCTAAAAGTGCCCTAATGAATAATCCAGACTGACACAGATTAGTGACACTAGCGGTAATTTAGCCACAGCGAGGCGACTGGCACGGCATTCGCAAGTTTCGGGTTATCTCGTCACGGAGAACCCGATGATGCCACGCCGTTTGATCGCCCTATGCCTCGCCGCCTTTGGGTTTGCGTCGCTCCCGCTAGATCCAGTCGCTGCAGGCGAAAAGGCATTTTCGCCGGATGTGGGACAGATTTGCCGCTCACATACGCGCGAGGCCGAAAAGCGCCACCGATTGCCCAAGCTGGTGCTGTCCGCGATTTCGCTCGCCGAAAGCGGCCGATGGCACCCCGCGAAGCGAATGAGTTATCCCTGGCCGTGGACGGTGACATCAGGCGCAGACTCAAACTATTACGCCGACAAAAGCGCGGCGATAGCAGCGGTGAACGCGTTGAAGGCGCAAGGCGTCCGCAACATTGATGTCGGTTGCATGCAGGTCAATCTCCACTATCACGCTGACGCATTTGCTAATTTGGCCGAAGCTTTCGATCCAATTGCCAATACCGACTATGCAGCTAAGTTCTTGAAAGACCTTTTTCGCAGCAGCCACTCATGGAACCGCGCGATTGGGCGTTACCACTCGGCAACCCCACCGCGCGCCGCGGCATATCTAAAGCGCGTGAACGCGTTGTGGCGCGATGAACGAGTTCTAAGCGCCCGCTTGAGGCGTGAAGCGGTCAAGGCCGCCTATCGGGAGCGCGAGCAGGCCCGCCAG
>JAPKDI010000204.1 GCA_026421105.1 Alphaproteobacteria bacterium
GCGATCTTCATGGGATCATCGCCGAGCAGGAAAACTTTCACGGCGCAAATCTATCAGACGCGAACATGACCCGCGGCGGCCTGTCGGACGCAAATCTTACAGGTGCTAATTTGCGACAGTGCTACCTGCAAGCAGCCAACCTTAGAAATGCCCAAACCGCGAATACCGAAGGCACGTCGCTCGGCAAGTAGCGCTCGCGTGTCTCGCGTGGGCCGTCATACAGCGGGTTGTGGCGTCATTGGTTTCGAACCGCGATCAGGCCGACGATTTTCGACCCACGATACCGTAATCGACATCATCGGCGGCACGATCGCCATAGTCAGGATCGCCGAAAGCGCAAGACCGCCAACCACAACAGACCCCAACCCGCGATAGAGCTCGGAGCCCGCGCCAGGAAAGACCACGAGCGGCAGCATCCCGAAGACACTGGTCAATGTCGAGCTGAAGATCGGCCGAATGCGATACCGAGTGGCCTCGGTAATAGCAATCTCGGGCGTCATGCCGTCTTTGCGAATGTTGTGTAGCGTTTGATGCACCAACAGAATGGCGTTGTTCACGACGATCCCAATGAGAATCACAAATCCCAACATTGTCAGCATATCTAAGGGCTGATTGACGTAGAGATTAAGCAATGCCAGTCCCGCGAGGCCGCCAGCAGCTGCCACAGGAACCGCCAGCATGATGATGAGCGGATAAATGAAGCTCTCGAACAACACGGCCATCACGAGGAAGACGATCACCAGCGCCAAGAGCAGATCAATCGATAGTTCGTCCATAGTCTGCGAAAGTTTGTCAGCCGAGCCCGATAGGTTGAACCGCACCCCTTCGGGCAACCCGGACGAAACGATCGGCCTTACGACCTGTTCGTTGATGATGTCGATGGCTTCTTGCAATGGCATGGTGCGGGCTGGTGATACTTGAAGCGTTACTGTGCGCACCCGCTCCACCCGCCGAATCTCCGTTGGACCCGACGTCACTATTACTTCGGCCAGACTTTCGACCGGAACGATTCGGCCATCTCGCGTAACGACTGGAAGGGCGCCAATGCCTTGCGTCTGCTCCCGCTCTGGTGCGCGGCCGGCAAGAGTTAGGTCGATTCTCTTACCACCAAAATTGATCTCGGCCACTCGTAGCCCGTCATTGAACGCATCAACAGTTTGACCAAGGTCGCGCGCCGTGAGGCCATTGTCGGCAAGGCGGGTTCTATCTGGCACGATACGAACTTCTGGAGCGCCGAACTCGAGCCCCGGACGAGGTCGCGTCCGATGCCCCTCGCTGAACGGCAAAACTTGCTGGATGCGATCAAAGGCGCCTTGAGCAATGTCGAACAAGACTTTCAAGTCAGCTCCGGAAATGTCGATATCGATCGAGCGGCCGCCGCCAATCGACCGGCCGAATAACGACGGCTGGAACATAAAGGCGAGCGTACCGGGCTCACCGCGCGCGGGGTTTTGCAGAAGCGGAATGATCTCGCTCGCGCGACTCTCGTCGACTGTTGTCCCGCCGACGAATGCACGCCCTTGGAGTGCAATCGAAAAATAGTGCTTGAGCAACGGGACGCCATCGACCTCAAGCACATTGCCTTGATCTTCGTCGGCCCAATAAGCCCGCGTGCTGTTTTCAATTCGGTTGGTGATCGTCTCTGTGGTCTTAAGGTTGTATCCCGACGGGGGCTGAATGAAACCAAACACAAAGTTCCGGTTCCCGGTTGGAAGGTAATCGACCTTAGGCAGGACGCTCGCCGAGAAACCCACCGCCGCGCCTGTAACAACAAGGATCACACCCACAGCCACAGCCTTTCGCCGCACCACAAGGCGCGAGAACCAAACCCAAAACGCGGTGAATGATCGCCCAAATTGATCAAAAACAGGCAGCGGCATCTGCTTGGCCGGATCGGTTTCGCCGCCACGCATCAGTCGATTAGAGAGTGTTGGTATCAGTGTGACTGCAACCAACAGGGAGAGCATAACGGAGACGGATATCGCAACAGCTATGTCGCGGAAGAGCTGACCGGCCTCAAGGTCCATCGCAAGAATAGGAATAAACACCATGACGGTGGTTAGGGCCGAAACCAGAACGGCTGGCCACACCTGCATTGAACCCTCAAATGCCGCATCGCGGGCTGAGCGCCCTTGCTGGCGCAAGCGGTAAATGTTCTCGAGAACCACGATTGCGGCATCGACCACCATGCCGACGGCAAAAGCGATCCCAGCCAGGCTGATCACATTGAGCGAGCGCCCCAGTATCGCCATGGCTACGAAGGAGCCCACCACTGAGACAGGAATTGACAGGGCAACAACAAACGTAGGACGCCATGACCGCAGAAAAATTAGCAGAACGACAATCGCGAGCGCTCCGCCAACCACCACGTTCTGCAGCACCAGATTGATAGCCGACTTAATGTAAACGGTTTCGTCAAAAATTTGTGTCGCGACGAGTCCCACTTCCTTGAGGGGACCAGCCGAGAGTTCTCTTGCCTTGGCCCGAATACGCTCCATTGTTTCGATGACATTGGCGCCCTGCTGGCCCGTAATGCTCATAGTCATCGAGGGTTCGCCCATCGTCTTGGCAATCGCGTTTCGTTCCTTGAACTGGACGAAGACGTCCGCGATGTCGCCAACCGACACCCGACCAACCCCCACACCAAGCGAATCACTGCGCAATAGGATCGAGCGCACCTGATCGACGGAAGTGAAATCTCCTGCGGTTCGCACGATGTACCGGCGTTTGCCCTCATCGACATCACCGCCGGTAATCGAGGCGTTGGCTGTTCGCAATCGCCCTACGACGTCGTTGACGGTGAGCGCGTATCGCGCGAGCCGCGCCGGATCGATTTCGATCCGCATTTCTTGTTCGGTTGCGCCCCAAACGTTGACGCCTGCAACGCCATCAACACGTTCGATCCCGTCCTGCACGACGTCGCGAAGAAACCCCGAATAGCTCGTCAGGTTCTCAGTGTTGCCTGCGGCTCGCCGCAAAGTGAACCAGGCAATGGAATTATCTTCCGTCCCGAAAGTACTAAGCGTGGGCTCATCCGCCTCTTCAGGGTAGCCCGTAACCCGATCGAGCCGGTTCGCAACCAGCAGAAGTGACCGGTTGAGGTCGGCATCCGGTGTGAATTCCAGCTCCACGCTGCCTCGGCTATTGCGAGCGTTTGATTCCATCCGCCGGAGTCCTTCGATCCCCTTTAGAACCTCCTCCTGGCGGTTGACGATTTCGCGTTCAATCTCCGCCGGCGCCGCGCCAGGCCAATTGGTTGCTACGTTAATGACTGGTTGACGGACGTCCGGCGCCATCTGAATTGGAATGCGATCAAGCGAAACCCAGCCAAACAGAACCACCATGACCACCGCCGCCAAGACCGCGATCGGCCGCTGGATGGACAGCTTGATGATGTTCATCTAGTTCGCCTTCTGGGCGTACGGCACACTTCCGGTCTGACTAACAACTCTGACGGCAGCCCCTGATGAGAGCTGCTCGTTCCCACGCACAACCACCTGTTCACCGACCCGAAGGCCGCTGATTACGGTGAACCGTTGGCCAACGCCTTCACCCAAGACCACACTGCGCTGTTCAAC
>JAPKDI010000205.1 GCA_026421105.1 Alphaproteobacteria bacterium
GCGATAAAACCGCCGCCAACCACAAGCACGCGCTGTGGTTGCTCCTCAAGTTCAAAGAACTCGTTTGATGTGATGGCGTGATCGATCCCGCCGATTTGCGGTTTGAACGGCCACCCGCCGGTAGAAATGAGAATTTTGTCTGCGGTGATTTGACGACCGTCGACATCGATCGTGTTGGCATCAACAAGGGCTCCGCGGCCGTTCACTAAAGAAACACCCGCACCGTCGAGCAGGCGAATGTAAATCTGATTAAGCCGATCGATCTCTTTGTCTTTGGCCGCTTTGAATTTTGGCCAACTGAAACTCCGCGGCCCGAGGTGCCAACCGTAATCCGCGGCATCCTCAAAATGCTCGGCAAAGTGGGAGGCGTAGACCATGAACTTCTTGGGAATGCAGCCACGGATAACGCAAGTACCACCCACGCGGCTGTCCTCACAAATGCCGACACGAGCACCATGATTTGCAGCGACGCGCGAGGCTCGAACGCCCCCCGAACCGGCACCAAGGACGAAGAGATCGAAGTCAAATTTTGACATGCTTGTCTTCCTTCCTAGCGGTCAATACCGCCGACACACAGGTACTTGATCTCGAGATAGTCCTCGATCCCATACTTTGAGCCCTCGCGACCGAGGCCTGACTCCTTAATTCCGCCGAATGGCGCAACCTCGGTCGAGATGAGGCCTGTGTTAATCCCGACAATGCCATATTCGAGGCCTTCGGAGACCCGCCAGACCCTACCGATGTCGCGACTGTAGAAGTAGGAAGCCAACCCGAACTCGGTATCGTTGGCCATCGACAATGCTTCTTCATCGGTGCTGAAGCGATAGAGCGGCGCCAAGGGACCGAAGGTCTCTTCCTTTGATACAAGCATCGCCGGTGTTACATCCGCTAGAACCGTCGGTTGGTAGAATGTGCCACCAAGAGAATGCCGCGCCCCACCCATGATGAGCCGTGCACCTTTTCCCAGAGCATCGGCGACGTGTTCCTCAACTTTTTCGACCGCAGCCATGTCAATTAATGGGCCCTGCTCGGTCTCGCCTTCTAAACCGTTGCCCACGCGAAGTTTGGAGACGGCCTCACCGAGCATCTCGGCGAAACGATCGTAAACGCCTTCCTGGACGAGGAGACGGTTTGCGCACACGCACGTCTGTCCGGTGTTGCGATACTTGGAGGCAATCGCGCCCTCAACTGCTGCATCCAGATCAGCGTCATCAAACACGATAAAGGGCGCATTGCCGCCGAGTTCCAGCGAGAGCTTTTTCATGGTCGCCGCACTTTGCACCATGAGTTTCTTGCCAATTTCGGTAGAGCCCGTGAAGGAGAGTTTTCGGACGGTTGGGTTTCCGGTCATCTCGGCGCCAATCTCGACCGCGGACCCAGTAACGACGCTCAAGACGCCGGCCGGGATGCCGGCTCGCTCACCTAGTTCGGCTAGTGCCAACGCGGAAAACGGCGTTTGCGAGGCTGGTTTTATCACCATTGGACAGCCAGCCGCCAAAGCGGCACCGGCCTTACGGGTAATCATTGCCGCGGGAAAGTTCCAAGGGGTGATTGCGGCGGTTACGCCGATCGGTTCTTTCAAAACCACAATGCGCTTGTCCACGGCATGGCTCGGGATAGTGTCGCCGTAGATCCGCTTGGCCTCTTCGCCGAACCACTCGATGAAAGACGCAGCGTAAGCAATCTCGCCTTTCGACTCAGCAAGGGGTTTACCCTGTTCGGCGGTCATCAGGACCCCAAGATCGTCCTGGTTTGCCATCATCAACTCGAACCAACGGCGGAGGATCGCTGCCCTCTCTTTGCCCGTCTTCGCGCGCCAGGCGGGATAGGCCGCCGCAGCGGCATCAATGGCACGACGGGTCTCGGCGCCGCCCATCTTTGGCACGGACCCGAGTGTGTCGTTAGTCGCAGGGTTGTTGACTGAAATTTTGTCGCCGCTATCTGCATCAGACCACTGACCGGCGATATAGGCTTGCTGACGGAACAGCTTGGAATCGGCGAGTTTCACGCGATGGTCCTTCTGATGAAATGGGTATTTGTCCGAACTATATCAGTCTCGGGCTCCCGTTCAGCAATCTCCGAACAATATTCCCGCGCTCACTCGACCGTGACAGATTTGGCGAGGTTCCGCGGTTGATCGACATCCGTGCCCTTTAGTACCGCGACATGATAGGCGAGAAGTTGAACCGGAATGGCGTACAGGATTGGTGTTACAAAGGGGTCAACATCTGGCATGACAATCGTCTCCCACGGCTCATCGCCTGCTTTTTCTCGACCAGCGCTATCGGTTATGAGGACCACGCGACCGCCCCGAGCGGCAACCTCTTTGAGGTTCGACATCGTTTTGTCGAAAAGGTCGTCACTGGGAGCAATAACAACGACGGGAACGTTCTCATCAACTAGCGCGATGGGTCCGTGCTTGAGTTCGCCCGCCGCGAACCCCTCAGCATGAATGTAGGAAATTTCTTTAAGTTTTAGTGCTCCCTCAAGGGCAATCGGGTAAGACAATCCGCGCCCGATGTAGAGGATGCTCTGCGCCGACACCATAGATTCTGCCAGAGTTTTGATCGCGGCGTCATGGTTTAGGACGTCGACTGCACGCGCCGGTACTTCGGCAATTGCGTGAGACAAGCGCGCCTCATCTTCTGCCGAGATCGTGCCCTTCGCCCGTGCCAGAGAAATTGAAAACGCAGCAAGCGCCACGAGTTGGCATGTGAAAGCCTTGGTGGACGCGACGCCGATTTCGGGACCGGCATTAGTCATAAGAACGGACGCACTCTCCCGCGCCATTGTGCTTTCCGGCACATTGACGAGGGAGACGATGTGCTGATCTTGGGTTACCGCGAACCGTAACGCCGCGAGCGTGTCCGCCGTCTCGCCAGACTGCGAGATGAACAGCGCGAGCCCGCCAGGGGGCATCGGCGCACCGCGATACCGGAACTCTGACGCAATATCAATCTCGGCGGAAACTTTGGCATAGCGTTCAATCCAAAACTTTCCAACAAGCGCTGCAAGGTAAGATGTGCCGCATGCGACAATGGTGACTTTGGCGATCCCGTCCAAGGCAACACCCAGATCAGGCAACTGGATGGTTTGGTCGGTAGGATTGAAATACCCGTTCAGGGTCTCCCCGATGACGGTCGGCTGTTCATGGATTTCTTTCTCCATGAAATGGCGATAGTTGCCCTTACCGACCAGCGCTCCGGAGGCCGCACTCGATTTGATCGCACGTTCAACGACGCGATCCTCTGCGTCGTGGAATACCGCGCCGCCTCGGCTCAACTCCACCCAATCGCCGTCTTCTAGGTATGAGATTCGGTTGGTCTCTGACGCCAAGGCAATAGCATCGGAGCCAAGGAACATTTCCCCTTGGCCCCAACCGACAGCCAATGGGCTGCCACGACGGGCGCCAATCATTAGATTATGTTCACCAGCAAAAATGATCGCGAGGGAGAACGCGCCCTCTAGGCGTTTGAGCGACCGGGACACGGCCAATTGGGGGCCATCGCCTTGGTCGAGATAGGCGGAGATCAAGTGAACGATGGCCTCTGAATCTGTTTCAGATTCAAAGTT
>JAPKDI010000206.1 GCA_026421105.1 Alphaproteobacteria bacterium
CCTCAGGTGCAGTTTCTTTGATGATTTTTGCAACGGCGCGGCCCGTCCCAACCGGCACTGTAGATTTCGTCGCAACAACAGTATAACTCGCGATTTCAGGAGCAATTTCCCTAGCAGCAGCGAACACATACGACAAGTCTGCATCGCCTTGGCCATCAGAGGGCGTGCCGACAGCGATGAATACGAGATCTGCATGTAGCATGGCAGCATTGGGTGACGCCGCAAAGTCAAGACGCTCAGCATCAACCCCACGCGCAACTACAGCACCAAGACCCGGCTCATAGATTGGAATTTCACCGCGGCCGAGACGTTCAAGAACGGCTGGGTTCTTGTCCACACACGTGACGTCATGTCCGATATCGGCGAAACAGGCGCCCGAGACCAAGCCCACGTATCCGGTACCAATCACAACAATTCTCATAGATCAGGCCCCGAGGTCGAGGGATCGAATATAGGATTTGAGATCGTCTCGCAAATCATCACGTTGCAACGCAAAGGCGACGTTGGCACGCAGGTATCCTGCCCGAGTACCACAATCAAATCGCTCTCCATCAATGCGAATGCCTGCGAACTCTTCCTCGGCGGCCAACCAAGAAAGCGCGTCCGTTAACTGGATCTCACCGCCCGCGCCAGTCTCTTTCCGGTCAAGGTACTCAAAGACCTTTGGGGTCATGATGTAGCGGCCAACGACCGCAAGATCAGATGGAGCGTCCGCGGGGCTTGGCTTTTCCACTAGGCCACGAACGCTAACGACGGTGCCCATGTCCTTAGCGACATCCAAAACGCCGTAGTTCGAAATATCAGGACCGGTAATCGTCTCGGCCGCAACCATCCCGCCGCGCCCGGAATAGGCGTCGACCATCTGCTTGAGGCACGGGACGTCGGCCAGAAAAATGTCATCGGGCAACAAGACCGCAAATGGTTCATCGCCAATGAAGTGCCTAGCGCACCAAACCGCGTGACCAAGGCCCAGAGGCTCTTGCTGGCGGGTGTAGGCGACCTTGCCCGGTGCCGGCAGCCAACTGGCCAACTCATCTGCTGCCGCTGCCTTGCCACGGGACCGCAACATCGCATCGAGGTCACTCGCATGATCGAAGTGATCCTCAATGGCGCTCTTGCCTTTGCCTGTCACGAAGATAAATTCTTCGATTCCTGCGGCACGAGCCTCATCTACCGCGTATTGGATCAGCGGTTTGTCCACTATCGGCAGCATTTCCTTGGGCAGTGCTTTAGTCGCAGGCAGGAAGCGCGTTCCCAATCCACCAACGGGAAATACAGCTTTTCGGACCGGTGCGGCCATTATTGAGGTCTCCAGAGGAGCAAAGGCGGGTTCTTGTGCCACGCCCCTAGGCCGCAGGCAAGATTACGATTTGCCGAGCAAGAGGTCTTTTGCCTGATTGATTTTGGTTGCCAGGAAGGTCGACCCACCCTGATCGGGATGAACACGCTTCATCAACCGGTGATAGGCCTCTCGAATCTCGGAGTCGCTCGCGCCGGGTTCCAAGCCGAGCGCAGAAAATGCCTCGTCCCGCGATATTGCGCCGGGCTGTCCGCGCGGCGCCTGATTGGAAGTTCCGCCGTGATCATCTCGCCAAGTTGGGCCGAGCCGGCGGTCGAGATATGTCTCGAGGAGTTGTGCCGACTCATGATCTGTCTGGCCGCATTCACTCAAAAGGAGGATCAGTTCGTCGTCCGTCAATGCACTCAGGTGGCGACCGGCAAAACGGCCGCGTAGAACGTCACCATCAAGGTCACCGGTGTCATGGTCTAGACTCATCCGCAGCGTGGCCGTGCGGACTTCGGAACTACGGCCAGTGTGGGCCTGATCTAACGGATCGGGCCGCCGAGAAAAAGCGGCCCGCTGCGCCCGTCGACGGAAGTACATCAGGCCGAAAAAGAACAGTGGAAAGAGCGCGCCCCACAAGCCACGTAACGCGAGAAAGGCGACAAACGCCACGCCGATGAGAATCCCCAACCAACGCACGACCCGAACAATCTCTGCCGGATTTGCATTCACGAACCAGCGTGCTGCAATCAAGATTACGCCGAACAGAGCGACGCCCATGAGGAGCCATGTCATGCGCTACCTCAGTTGGCTTGTCAGTCGACGAACATTGGGACCGCTTCGTCGGCTATAATCCGCGAGCGCGCGATGCCCGCCGGCCGCATATACCGCCACCGCTTTCAGCAAATCCCGCAGTTGCGTCGGGCTGGTCGCGTCAAAACGACAGTGCGCCCCGCGAGTCAGGCGCGCGATCTGTTGAAAAGCCATCTCGGCGACGGGCTCGGCTCCCTCTTGGAACAAGAACACCGGAACGCCCACGACCCCAAGCTGGCCGGCAACGCTACACAGATCATCAACGTTTTCTTCCATACAGTCGCCGACGAACACGAGGGAGCCCACCCGGCCACTCGCAGCCTCCGCAAGCGCGTGACTGAGCACTTTTCCAATCTGGGTGTGGCCGCCCAAACAGGAGACGCCGGTCATGCGCCGGATCAGATCTTTCGAATTCGATATCCAGGGTGTTGCCGCGAACTCATCAAACCCTCGGTAGTAAGCAAGTTGGATCTCGAGGCCGCCAAGGCTCGATGTTTCCTGAAACATCTCCGCTTGAATGTGGCACGCCCGGTCCCATGTTGGCTCACGACTGGCCGTCGCATCGAGGGCGAACATGAGGCGACCACGACCCCCAGCGCGAGGCGCCGGCGGCGTCACCGCAACTTTGTTCAGAAATGCTTGTACATTAGACCCTACGGTCTTTGCGGGGCTATGTGGCGGTTTTTTTCCCATGGCGACAAACTTGACCCCAGTATATAGGGCCACGCATGACGCACCAGAACAGCTGGCACCACAATAGGCGATATCTCGTTCGAACTACTCGACGATGATCTCCCCGTCGGGGAAGAACGCTTGGCACGCGACCGGGAAGTTGATCCCGTAAGGATAGTTCGACGAGCTCACCCTGCGCCGAGCGCTGCTGCACCACGACATTGCCAACATCCACTCCACGAGAGATTGCAGACGAACCGAAGGCTAAATTCTGACCCGGCTCCCAAGTGATGACTAAACCGTCGTCGGTCTTCAACCGGCCACGCTCGCGCAATAGATCGAGCGCCCACGCCACTTTTTACCTATCCCGGCGAAGATCAACCGTGATGACGCGGGCTAATGGGGCAAGGTCCACTTCCTTCAGCGTGCGGAGAGCATCACCCCGATACAAGAATGGCGTCGAACTCGAACCAAAGCGGATGTAGGGGTTCGCGTCGTAGCGGCGAAGCCGAGCATTGGTCTATAATATTATGGTCGCCGAATCGTTCGCCCGGCTTTGGAACTTCGCTCAGGATTCGAGGCGGGATGGCAAAACAGTCCGTCGTTTCCCGAGTACCTCCCCGACAATGGCCTCGCCGAGGAACTGCTGCCACCGGCTCTCGGTTTGGCGGTCATACATGACCAGATCTGAGTGCCGCAGTTTCCCCGTCGTCCCGAAGTCCAGAACCTTGTCATCGAGGCGCCGGTCGAAGACCGCAGCAGCATTGCACAGCGGACAGAACGTCACGGAGATCGGAA
>JAPKDI010000207.1 GCA_026421105.1 Alphaproteobacteria bacterium
TCGCCATCGAGATCGGCGGCTGTAAAAAGGCGACCATGCTCGGCCAAAATCTCGCCCAGGCTTACGGTGCCATTGCCGTCGATATCCAGGAGCTTGACAGAGCGAGCGGACAGAATCGCGCGCTCTCGATTCGAGTTCTGTGCTGCTGCCACGCCAGAAAAAATTAAAGCGGCAAGCATCGCCAGTCCAATTGTCCGAAACATCAGGGCCTGTCCAGTTCCACCAATCACACGGTGTCGTAAAGCTTACACGGCTTCGATCACCCGATTCCGTCGCGGATTGCGCCAAGCGAGCGCGGCGCGCGATACTGGCGCAAAAGGGGAATGAAATGGCCCGAGATCACCTTGAATTCATCCAAAGCCAGGTCTTGCCCTGGATCACCCTGCCGGACACTGCAGCCAGGCCCGGCGTGGCGTGCAAGATCCTCTCGCGAGACCCCGATTCTGGCGCCGTCAGCGTCATTCTCAAGTATCCGGCCGGTTTTGAGATCGGCCAGCCGCACTACCTCGATAACGATGAAGAGTTTTTCGTCCTGGAGGGCGAGATCCACATCGGGAACACGGTCTACGGTCCGCAAACCTACGCCTATTTGCCGGACGGCTATCCACGCGGCGCGATGCGCACGCCGGACGGGGCCGCAGTCCTGACATTCTTCGAAGGCCCGCACAAAAACGTTTTCGACGGCGCCAAGGAGTTTGATCGCACCGCGCTTGTAGAACGGATCGCCGCAGGCGAACAATCTTGGGGCGACAGCGTTGACCCGAAGGTAGTCGGTGCTAGCCTCGAAAAGCTCATGTTGCGCCTTGACGAACAGACCGGTGAACGCACCTGGCTTCTGACAATGGGGTCGACCGAGAGTGCAACGAACGCACCGCTTGAGACGCACCCGAATGTCGAGGAGTTGTTCCTTCTCGATGGTGAGATTTCCATGCCGCAAGGCTTGCTCAAACGCGGTGCCTATTTCTGGCGGCCGGGCGGGATCCAGCATGGGCCGATTGGCACGCGCACGGGGTGCACTTGCTTCTTTCGCTCCAAGGAAGGCCCGTTCTCGACAGATTGGACGAGCCACACCGAGACCATCGTGTGGGATGCGCCCTATCGGCCCACGCTACCAAACGCGTTGGCCGACTTTGCAAACGCGCCCTATCAGGGCACCGACCCTTATTGAGCGCGCATGTCTCGATCACATATTGAGTTCATCCAGTCACAGGTACTGCCCTGGTTAGATCTAGACGGCGAGTCCGCACGGCCCGGCGCGACGATCAAGATTCTCAGTCACGACGCGGAGAGTGCCGCCGGCAGTGCCATCATTCGCTATCCCGCGGGATGGACGCTCGATGAAACCCACCACATGGTCGACGACGAAGAGTTATTCGTGTTGGAGGGTGGCCTCACAATCGATGATGACGCGTTCGGGCCTTACGGCTATGGCTTCCTTCCGGGCGGTAGCACGCGGCATCACATGGCGGCGCCAAACGGCGCTGCTGTCTTGACGTTCTTTAATGGTCCGCCGCGCCGGGTCGCAGGCGCCGGCGTGTTTGATGCCTCACGCACGATCGCGTTGACCAAGGCGGATCAAACGCCGTGGACAAGAAACTTCGATCATGGCCTTGTCGGATCGGGCATTGCGATCAAGTTCTTACGCGAGGATACGGCAAGTGGTGAACGAACGTGGTTGCTCACCAAGGGGCCTGACGCGTACGAAGACTTGCCGCCCACGGGTCGGACGGAAACCCATCCTTGTGTCGAAGAGTTTTTTCTTCTCGAGGGCTCACTGGGTTGGCCGCAAGGCATGATGCGGTCGGGCGCCTATTTCTGGCGCCCACCTGGGATCGAGCATGGGCCTGGCGCGTCTCTCACCGGCTACCTCGGGCTGTTCCGATCACGTGAAGGGCTTTTCGTCACCGAGTGGTCGACCGCCGAGCGACCTCGACCGTTCGATCCAGCCTACAACCCGACCTTACCGTCCTTCTTGGCGGACCACGCCGACCAACCCTATCAGGGGTCGGACCCCTACTAACATGGCCCACGCGGTCGTCGCGATGTTCGATCGTGTCGCTGAGGTGCGTGCGGTCTGGGTGGCGCTTTTCAATAGCAACATTGATTCAAAGATGATGATGCTCCGCGTCGTCCCGCACCTAACACTGGCGGTGTTGAATGGCTCACCCCCGGCGCCGCGCGGGCTGCATGGGTCGCGCCGTTGGAATCGGCATCAACACTGATCACACGTGACCGGGGTCAAGGGTCCCCCATGCCACGATTGATATGACATTGCTCAAAAGACCATTGGCTGCAGCCCCTCGAATACTCTCGAACAGCTTCTTTATTTTTTATGCCCGGGTCACCGTCCTTGCCGGGATCCGTTTTCGCTCGGAGGTCCGGTTTCGCGGCGTTACTAAGTTTCACCAGGGCTCTCTCAGCGCCGTGGCGCATTGGTTTGGCCGCAGGGTGTGCGGCAGCAGCGGAGAAGTTGTCGGCGCCAGGGGCTCGGTTAGGATCGGTCAAAATAAACAAGCTGCTAAACGGAGGAGCACGTAATGGAGACTGGGAAAATCGGGTCACCCGCTGACCCGAACGCCTACCGGATCAAAACCACGCCCGACCCTTACGATGCCTTCAAGATTGCCATTGGATATCGCGCCGGAAACCTTGTTTTTCTGTCCGGCCAGGCGTCGATCGACGAGAAGGGCAATCTTGTCGGTGTCGGTGATTTTGACCGGCAAGTCGAGCAAACGTTTGCCAATATCAAACGCGCGCTCCAGGCGGCGGGTTCATCGATGGATAAGATCATCAAGGTGAATATCTACCTCACCGACATGAGTAATTTTCCGAAGATCATTGAGGCGCGCAGCACTTATTTCAAACAACCCTGGCCTGCCGACACCATCGTCGAAGTCGGCGCTTTGGGGTTGCCCGAACTAGAAATAGAAATCGAAGCCATTGCCCTCATCGAGGGCGAAGTAATTGGCTAAGCCGAAGGAGAGAGATTGCGTGGCCGTAAAAACCAAAAAGACCGCCCAGCCCGATAGCTTTTGGAAAGACAAGGACCACGGCAGCAACGAAATCACTGGTGGCATGGTCATTAGCCACACATTGAAGCGCCTAGGGATCGGGTCCGTATTTTCGTTGGCTGGCGCCGCACACACCTATCTCCTGGACGCGCTCGACAAAGACGAATTCACGATCATCTCGAACCGACATGAAACGGCGACTGTGGCGGCGGCCGATGGGTACGCACGGGTCACGGGAAAACCTGGCGTCGCGTTGATCATTTCAGATCAAGGGATGCCCAATGCGATCAGCGGCATATTAACCGCGCACGAAGCGTGCTCGCCGGTCATCATTATTGTCGCGCGCCTGCCGACCAACTGGATCCAGCCACAGTCTGAGATCGATCACGATGCGCTGTCGTTAGTGCGTCCGATTACCAAATGGTCACGCACGATCCATGAAGCCGGGCGCTTACGGGAATATGTCGAAACCGCGTATCGCCAGGCAACGACGGGCCGACCCGGCCCGGTAGTCTTGCAGGTCCCGCAAGAGTTCCTCGCGCAAGCCATC
>JAPKDI010000208.1 GCA_026421105.1 Alphaproteobacteria bacterium
TGTTGCGGCGGACCAACATATCCCTAGAGAAATTTCTTTAAGGATGCCGCCTTATGGGAGGCGATGGCGGCAAAGCTTTTACCCTGCTGGACGCGTATGCGCCGCCAGAGGTCGCACGATGCAGGCTGACCAGCAGTTGCACGCTTCTGACCGGCGGCGTAGTTTTTCGCCGATTCCAACCGCCCTGTTCTAGGAAGGATTTCCCAAGATGGGCTTCATTGCCGACTCGCTGGACCGTATCAAGCCGTCCGCCACCATTGCTATCAGCGATCTCGCTCGTTCCCTTAAGGCAGAAGGCCGCGACGTCATCGGCCTGTCCGCGGGCGAACCCGATTTCGATACGCCGGATCACATCAAAGCTGCGGCGAAAATCGCGATCGATCGGGGTGAGACGAAATACACCACGGTTGACGGGACGGCCACGCTCAAACAAGCCGTCTCCAACAAGTTTAAGCGTGATAATGATCTGACCTACGACCCGGCCACCGAAATTAGTGTTGGCACCGGAGGAAAACAGGTCTTGTTCAATGCGCTGATGGCGACAGTGAACCCGGGCGATGAAGTCATCATTCCGGCGCCTTACTGGGTAAGCTACCCCGACATCGTGCTCCTCGCAGGCGGCAAGCCCGTCGTTGTCAAAGCACCGGCATCCAAAGGCTTTCAGTTGCAGCCCGAGGACCTCGAAAAGGCCATCACCCCCAAAACAAAATGGTTTGTGCTCAACTCGCCCAGCAATCCGTCGGGTGCGGCGTATAGCGCCGACGAGCTGAAAGCACTGGGTGCGGTGCTTGACCGGCACCCCGACGTTTGGGTGCTGAGCGACGATATCTATGAGCACCTCATCTATGACGGGTTCAAGTTCACGACGATCGCACAGGTCTGTCCGCAGCTACGTGATCGCACGCTGACGCTCAACGGCGTGTCGAAGGCGTACGCGATGACGGGATGGCGCATCGGTTTCGCCGGTGGGCCCGCCGTGCTGATCAAGGCCATGGCCAAGCTGCAGTCGCAGAGCACCACCAACCCCTCGTCCATTAGTCAGGCGGCGGCGGTTGAGGCGTTGAACGGGCCGAGCAGTTTTCTCAAGGACTGGGTGCAAACATTCTCTGGGCGCCGCGACCTCGTGGTCAGCATGTTGAATCAGGCGACGGGGCTGACTTGCCCTAACCCGGTCGGCGCTTTCTATGTCTATCCGTCGTGTGAGGCCCTCATTGGCAAATCGACGCCGGATGGCCAGAAAATCGAAAGCGACCAGGACTTCGGCAAGGCGTTGCTCGCGACCGAAGGTGTGGCCGTCGTTCACGGCGCAGCGTTCGGCCTGGAGCCGCATTTCCGGGTTTCCTACGCGACATCGACCGAGGTCCTGACCGACGCGTGCGAGCGCATCCAAAGGTTCTGCGCAAGCCTCAAATAGAACGGGACAAGATGAAAATCGCGATCATGGGATCGGGCGGGGTTGGCGGTTACTTAGGCGCCCGCCTCGCGCAAAAAGATCACGACGTCACCTTTGTCGCGCGCGGCGCTCATCTTGCCGCGATGAAGGCAAACGGGTTGCGGCTTGACGACAAAGCCCACCCCGTAATCATCAACCCGGTCAACGCGACGGATGATCCTGCGAGGATTGGCCCCGTCGATCTGGTGATCTTTTCGGTGAAGGTGTACGACGCAAAAGCGGCAATTGTGGCGATGAAACCGCTCATCGGCCCCAACACCGTCGTGCTGGATGTGCTCAACGGTGTTGAAAGCCACGCTTGGATCGTTGATACCTTTGGTGCACCTCATGTGCTGCGGGGGTCGATCTACATATCGTCGCACATTGCTGAGCCCGGCGTGATCGTCCACGAAACCCCTGGCGTTCGTTTGACCTTCGGCGCGCTCGATTCCTTGGCCCGACCGGCGGCCGAGGCCCTCCACACGGCGCTTCTTGCCATCGACGTCAAGTCGGTGCTGACCGATGACGTGGAGTCGGCGATCTGGTCGAAGATGGTCATGCTGACCGCACTAAGCGGCGTGTGTTGTCTCGCCCGGTTGCCGATTAGCGATGTGCTGGCGGCGTCCGAGGGTGCCGCGGTCGTGCGCCGCGCAATGGAAGAAGTGGCCGCCGTTGCCAACGCTCGCAACATTACCCTCGAGCCGGGTGCGCTAAAGGCCGTGCAAGGTTTTGATCCAGCCAATGTCCCACCGGTCAAACCGTCCATGTTGGTCGACCTCGAACGCGGCAAGCCGCTCGAGCTCGACTGGCTTTCGGGGGCGATTTCGCGCTTCGGCCGTGAAGCCGGTGTCCCGACCCCGACCCATGATGTCGTCTGGGGTGCGCTCAAACCCTGGTCTTTGGGACCACCCAACTAGGCCGCGCAATACTTTGTTGGCGGAATGCCGCGACCGATCAATGCGGAGGTGTTGCATACCTAAGGCATCGATACCGCCGGAGCCGCTCAGTTGACCGAATTTTCGCTCGTTTTTGGGCAACCTGGAAGACTTTAGTGAGGAGTCTCACCGACACTTGAATTGTGGCCGCGTGCCGCAACCAGTACGTCCAAGGGACCCAAACGTGGAGAGACCAGCATGCTGATCAAGAACCCCAAAGGTTGGGAACTACCCGAGTCGGCCGCCACGTCGGAATCGGCGTATATGAACCGCCGCCAGTTGATGAAGGGCGCCGCTGCAGGAACCATCCTTGCCGCCGCCGGACCCGTCCTTAGTAGCGCGGCGCACGCGGCAACCGAAGAAGATCCATCGGCGCACCTCTATCCGGTAAAGCAAAACATGCGCTACCAGCTGGATCGCGAAATAACACCGGAAAAGGTCAACGGGACCTACAACAATTTCTACGAGTTCGGCTCGCACAAGGAAATTTGGCGGGCGTCACAGCGCCTACCGTTACGTCCCTGGACGCTCCGCGTTGACGGCATGGTCGAGAACGAGATGGAATTCGATATCGACGACCTGCTCGCCAAGATGCCGCTTGAAGAGCGCCTCTATCGCCACCGCTGCGTCGAGGCCTGGTCGATGTCGATACCGTGGAGTGGGTTTGAACTCAGCCACCTGATCAAAATGGTGCAGCCGCTCGGTTCGGCGAAGTACATCGAGTTACGCAGCTTTGTCGACAAGAGCTTTGCCTCGGGTCAGCGTCAGTTCTGGTACCCCTGGCCTTATGTTGAGGGCCTAACTATCGAAGAGGGCATGAACGAACTCACGTTTATGGCTACTGGTACGTATGGGCATCCTGCACCGCCACAGCACGGTGCCCCACTGCGCATCGCCTTGCCCTGGAAGTATGGCTTCAAGTCGGTCAAGTCGATCGTCAGTATTACCTTCACGGACAAGCGCCCGATTAGTTTTTGGGAAGAAGTGCAGGCAGCAGAGTACGGCTTCTGGGCCAATGTGAACCCTGAGTTTGACCACCCCCGTTGGACTCAAGCTACTGAGCGCGTATTGGGTAGCAGTGAGCGCGTCCCGACCCTGCTCTACAACGGCTATGCCGAGTTCGTAACTGGTCTTTACAAAGACATGCCGCAGGACCGCACGTTGTTCATGTAGCGTTGCCCGGACCGA
>JAPKDI010000209.1 GCA_026421105.1 Alphaproteobacteria bacterium
ACGGGCAGCCCGGTCCACGCCGCGGTTACAAGCGTGAGATGGAAGGCCACCGATATGCCGATCGCGCCACGCACGTTGCCCTATTTCTCCCGAGGCCGTTCAGTGATGAGCGCGACCCGGTTGAAGCCGGCGCCGTTGAGCGTGCCCATCACCTCCATGACCCGGCCGTAGTCAATAGATTTGTCGCCACGGACGAAAATCCGCGCGTCGGGATTGTTCTGGGTAATCGCCTGAAGCCGCGGAATCAGTGTTTCAAGGCTGACCTCCGAGTCTTGAATAAACACGCGGCCGCCGGCATCGATGCTCACTGCCAGTGGCTCGTCTTGACCAGGGATTGGTGCGGCAGCCGATTCAGGCAACTCCACGGACACACCGACCGTCAGAAGCGGCGCCGTCACCATAAAGACCACAAGCAACACCAGCATGACGTCGACAAATGGCGTGACGTTGATTTCGGCCATCGGCCGATGGCCGCGTCCGGTTGACCTTGATCGTTCCATCAAAAAGGCGGCCATCAGTCTGTCCGTTCATCAAGTTGGCGCGACAGAATGGCCGCGAACTCACCCGCAAATCCCTCGAGTCGGCCTGAGAACCGGTTGAGGTCGCCGGAGAACTTGTTGTAGGCCACCACTGCTGGGATAGCCGCGACAAGACCGAAGGCCGTGGCAAACAACGCCTCGGCAATCCCAGGCGCGACTACGGCAAGGCTTGTGTTTTTGCTGAGGGCAATAGACTGGAAACTATTCATGATGCCCCACACGGTGCCGAACAGGCCGATGAACGGTGCCGTTGATCCGACGGTTGCAAGAACGCCGAGGTAGCGCTCTAGCCGGTCAAGCTCGCGGGAAATCGTGAGCCGCATCACTTGCCCGATTCGTTCCTGCACGCCGGTGGTCAGACGATCGCTATCGACCAATCCATGCGCGCCGGATCGTCGCCATTCGCGCATCGCGGAGACAAAAAGGACCGCCATCGGATGATCCGCCTTGGTACCGATCCGGTCATAGAGATCTTCAAGCGACCCGCCCGACCAAAATACCTCCTCGAACTCGCTCGCCTTGGCCGAGACACGGCGCATACTCCGCACCTTGTCGAAGATGATGGCCCAACACCAAATCGATGAGCCAAGCAGCAAAATGAGGACGAACTTGACGATGAAGTCGGCGCGGGCAACGAGTGAGAGAATCGAAAGGTCGCTCGAAATTGACCCTGCGATTGCCACCGCTTCAACAACTTGTTGTTCCATGGTTTTCCCTGTCTAGTGCGCGGAAATTGGTTGCGCGATACGCGCAAAGGCAGTGCGAATAGGTGCGGGCACGCTCTGGACCCGACCGGCACCGTCCATGCAAGCGATCCGAAGGTCAGTAGAGACTAGGCGATCGTCGTCGCGCCAAACGTCTTGCAGCACATCAAGGATCGGACCACGGATGCGCATCACTTTCGTGCGCACATCTAAGCCGTCGTCAAGGCGTGCGGGTCGGCGGTATTTGACGGCACAACTTCGGACGATGAAAGACAGGCCGTCTTGTTCGGCCATCCGAGAATGAGTCACACCGAGAAGCCGCATCATGTCGGTGCGGGCTCGCTCGATGAACTTTAGGTAGTTCGCATAGTAGACGATGCCCGCCGCATCGGTGTCCTCGTAATAGACCCGGACCGGCAAGTGGTGGACCCCCGCGTCGTCGATGCGTCCCGCGCTGGGCTCATTCTGGAACGCCGTCTCAGTCATCAACTTCCCCGGTCGCAACAGGCATCTCTAGCTGTTGTCTTATCGCCGTTGGCGCGGCAAGTCCGAGGTGGGCAAAAGCTGCGGCCGTAAGTTGGCGTCCGCGCGGCGTGCGCTGGAGAAAGCCTTCCTGAATAAGGAAAGGCTCGATGATCTCTTCCAGAGCATCGCGCGGTTCGGACAACGCTGCCGCCATTGTCTCAATCCCGACCGGTCCCCCACCGAATGATTCGGCAATGCACGACAGATAGCGCCGGTCCATCGCGTCTAACCCGCGCTGGTCAACTTCGAGACGGCTAAGAGCATCAGAGGCGATATCGCGACTGATCTCGGCGTGCCCGGCAACCGCGGCGAAGTCACGGACCCGGCGTAACAGCCGGCCGGCGATACGCGGGGTGCCACGCGATCGGCGAGCGATCTCAAGTGCGCCGTCTTCGGTCAGCGGCACATTTAGGATCCGCGCGCCGCGACTGACAATGAGCACCAAATCCTCGGTGTCGTAGAAATTTAGCCGCATCGGAATCCCGAAACGTTCTCGCAGCGGCGTCGTCAGTAGGCCGGACCTCGTGGTGGCGCCAACGAGCGTAAATGGCGGCAAGTCGATTCGCACTGAGCGTGCCGCCGGACCTTCACCAATGATCAAATCCAAATGGAAATCTTCCATGGCCGGATAGAGGATCTCTTCGACCGCCGGACTCAAGCGATGGATTTCATCGATAAACAACACGTCGTGCGGTTGGAGGTTGGTGAGGAGCGCCGCCAAATCACCCGACCGCGCAATCACCGGGCCAGCGGTTGCGCGAAAACTCACGCCGAGTTCGCGGGCAACGATTTGCGCCAAGGTGGTTTTCCCCAACCCCGGCGGTCCTACCAGCAGGACATGGTCCAGCGCTTCGCTGCGGGCGCGCGCAGCCTCGACAAAAACCCGTAAGTTGGTGCAGACCTGCCGCTGGCCGACAAAATCATCCAACGAAAGTGGGCGAATGCCGGGCCCAAGGACATCACCACCGTTTTCGTTCCGCGTCACTAGCCGATCAGGAGAAGTGTCACTCATGCCACGTTACCGGCTTGGGCAAGCTCACGAAGAGCACTGCGGATGAGCGGCTCTACTTCAAGTGCGTCGTCTTGCTGTTTTGCAACGGCCGCAACGGCGGTGAACGCCTCGACCCGTCGGTATCCAAGATTCACTAGAGCCGATACGGCGTCTGCGGCGGCGGCGCTCATCAATCCGCTCGCGACGCGCGATTCATTGGCATCGCCTGTGCTGCCGACGGACAGCACTTCGACCAACGACGGGACCTTGTCCTTGAGTTCGGCAACGATCCGCTGGGCAAGCTTGGCACCCACACCGGGCGCCTGCGTGACAGGCGCCTTATCTTGCGCCGCAACAGCTTCAGCGAGTTGCCTGGGGCTGAGCACGGAGAGGATTGCAATCGCGACCCGAGCCCCCACGCCTTGAACAGTTTGCAAAAGGCGGAACCAGTCGCGCTCGAGCGAATCAGAAAACCCGTAAAGATGGATATGGTCTTCCCGCACATGCGTGTCGATCAGCAACGTCGCCGCGCCGCTAGGCGGCGGCAGGTCTTGTAGAGTGCGGGCCGGGCAGAACACCAAATAGCCAACGCCATTGACGTCGAGGATGACCCGATCTGTGCCAACGGAGTCGACGACCCCCTTCAGCTTGGCGATCATCGGATCGTGTCCGCCATCTTTTTTTGCCAACGGTTCGTCAGCGGCAAGTGATGGCCATGACAAATCGCGATGGCCAGCGCGTCAGCCGAATCGGCACTGTGGATGTCCACCCCTGGCAGCAAATGCGAGACCA
>JAPKDI010000210.1 GCA_026421105.1 Alphaproteobacteria bacterium
GGCTAGCGCGTGGCCTGGGACCCAGACCTCTACCTAAAGTTCGATACGTATCGGCGGCAGCCCGCAATCGACCTCCTCGCTCGTATTGATCTAACTGCACCGGCGCGCGTTTTCGACTTGGGCTGCGGTCCAGGCAACGTCACGACCTTGCTGCCGGCGCGCTGGCCCGGCGCAAAGGTAACAGGGCTCGATAGTTCTCAAGAAATGTTGGCACAAGCCCGTGACCGCGACCCCAGCATTAACTGGGTGCAAGAAGACATTTCGGCGTTCGCTTCCAAGAACGCGGACCTCATATTTTCGAATGCGGCGTTCAATTGGGTGCCCGATCATGGGCAGATGATCCCCCGCCTTGTCGCGGGCCTATCCGAGGGTGGCGTTCTTGCGGTGCAGATGCCGCGCAATTATGCGCAACCATCTCACACTGAGATTCTAGAATGTATCGCGGCGCAGGCTTCGCGCAATCGTCTCAACGCGCTGGTCTCGTATGACCACGTCCAGCCGCCAGCGTTCTACTACGATGTCCTGGCGCCACTCGTGCAGGACATCGAGGTTTGGGAGATCAACTACACCCACATCCTCAGCGGTGACGACCCCGTGTTGGCCTGGTTTATGGCCACGGCGATGAGGCCAATGCTAGACGTGCTTGAGGGTGCCGAACGATCCGATTTTCTTGAGGATATGCGCGCACGTTATCGTGCGGCCTATCCGCCACGTTCAGACGGGAATACACTTTTCGAATTGCAGCGGCTCTTTTTGATGGCTCGTCGTTAGTCGCCTAGCGCAATCCCCTCACGTCGGCGGTCTGCACCGCCCCAAAGTCCGCGATGGTCTTTAACGATCCCGTGGATCCCACTGGTCATTGGCACGGCTCGCACGGTGTGCCCCATCTCGGCAAGGGCCTGGACCAGTTCCCGCGTATCGTCGCGCAGTTCTACTTCCGTTGCGCGCCCCCGGTTGGTGAGGTTAGGAAGGTCAATGGCACTCTGGATATCGAGGCGCCATTCGATCACGCCGATTAGAGTCTTTGCGACGTAGCCGATGATCCGGCTTCCTCCAGGTGACCCCACGGCCATACGAAATTTCTTTTGCTGGTCCAATACGATGAATGGCGACATCGAACTACGCGGGCGTTTTCCGGGTTGCACCCTATTAGCGACAGGAGCGCCATCGGCCTCGGGTGCGAATGAGAAGTCGGTCAGCTGATTGTTCAGCAAAAACCCGCCAACCATGAGGCGAGATCCGAAAACGTTCTCGACGCTCGATGTCATCGATACGGCATTGCCACGCTCGTCGACAATGGAAAAATGGGTGGTCGAAGGCAGTTCGTGGCTAGTCCCCAGGATTTGGTTGTTAGCCCGACGCTTTGGCAGCATCCCTGGAGCCACCGTTGCCATGGTCTGGGTCCGCGAAATCAGGCGAGCTCGTTGCCGCAAATAGCCTTGGTCGAGAAGATCGGTAATCGGTACATCGATGAAATCCGAATCGGCGATATACTTGCCGCGATCTGCAAAAGCGAGGCGGCTCGCTTCCGCGACGTAGTGTGCTGCAAGGGGCCCACCAGTCGGAGCGCGGCGGAATTGGGTCCGTTGCAACATCCCGAGAATCTGCAATGTCGTGACACCACCAGAAGTTGGTGGCGGCATACCGCACACCTCGAGGTTCCAGTACCTGCCGCACACCGGGACTCGCGATTTGGCCTCGTAATTGGCAAGGTCAGCTTGCGACAATAGCCCCGGGTTGTCGCGCGCCGAGCGCACAGCAAGCACGATCGAACGTGCGATCGTTCCCTCATAAAATGCATCGGCCCCCCCGGATGCAATGCGCCGGAACGTCTCAGCCAGTGCAGGATTGCGCAGAATCCGCCCAACCGGTTTGGCGGTCCCGTCCGCCTCATAGAAATGGCGTCGGGTGTCCGGATAAGTCGCGAGGTATTTGTCGTTCACGATGAGCCCGTGCAGGCGCGGCGAGACTGGGAAGCCGTCTTCTGAGAGGGTGATCGCCATTCTGAAAAGGTCGCGCCACGGCAAAAGGCCGTGCTCCTGATGGGCAAGCTCGAGCATACGCAGCACGCCCGGTGCGCCGACCGCACGGCCGCCCACGAGGGCCTGAAAAAATCCAAGCGGCTTCCCGGCGGCGTCCAAAAATAGCTCGGGCGTCGCGGCGGCCGGCGCGGTTTCGCGGCCGTCATAGGCCTGCACTGAACGACCGGCCGCGTCGTAGTGCAACATGAATGCCCCGCCACCAATGCCCGATGACTGGGGCTCGACCACGTTCAACACCATTTGCACCGCAATCGCTGCGTCTACTGCGCTGCCGCCGTGGCGCAAGATCTCTCTGCCTGCCCGGGCGGCAAATGAGTTTGCAGCCGACACCATATGTCGGGACGCAAACACCGAGGCGTTGTCCGCGGCATAACTCGACAGCGGCAGGGCCCACGTTGCGGTAAAGATCACAGCGGCGAAGCAACGACCGATGTTTCTTGCGCGAAATATGTGTGCGTTGACCGTGTCCAATGCTCCCTCTACCGTCGCCCCATCCCAGGGAAAGCCCATGATCGCAGTCGGAAAACACAACGCCATCACAGACGTCGATGGTATCAGAGTGGGCAATGTCCATGACGCCCGAATTCGGAGCGGTGTAACGGTCATTCTTCCCGATCACCCCTGTGTCGCTGCGGCTGATATTCGAGGTGGGGCGCCCGGCACCCGAGAAACCGACCTGCTCGATTCGGCAAACAGCGTTGAAACGATTCACGGTTTGGTATTCTCCGGCGGCACGGCGTTTGGTCTTGATGCCGCCAGCGGTGCGGTCTCCTGGCTTTCGGGCCAAGGCCGCGGCGCGAGCGTTCGCGGCATCACGGTGCCGATCGTCCCAGCTGCGATCATTTTCGATTCGCCCGCCGGCGGCGCGCAAGACTGGCACCAGAATCCCCCTCATCGGGCCATGGCAATAGAGGCCTGCGGCGCGGCATCGTTCGACATCGAACAAGGTAATGTTGGTGCCGGCCTTGGCGCCACGGCAGGGCTCCTCAAGGGAGGCCTAGGGACGGCATCAACGCTACGCAAAGACGGTATTCAGGTGGGCGCCTTGGCTATCGCCAATCCGTTCGGGGCAACGGTCGTACCGGGCTCGTCCGTGTTTTGGGCCGCACCCTACGAGATGGCCGGTGAGCTGGGTCGCCAGTCAGCCCTTCCGGGGATGGCACCTGAAGACATGCCGTATCGCATTCCTGGAATGGAGGGTGCCAATACCACCTTAGTCGCGGTGGCGACTAATTTGGCCCTCAACCGCGGTCAGGCCAAACGTTTGGCCATTATGGCGCAAGACGGACTCGCCCGTGCGATCCGTCCGGTCCATTCGCCATTTGATGGTGACAGCGTCTTTGCACTTTCCACGGGAACCTTGAGCGATGTCCCCGTAACACCGCTGCTTCTTACTGCGGTCGGGCTCCTCGCTGCCGATGCTGCGGCAAGGGCTATTGCCAAGGGCGTCTATCACGCGCAGTCGCTCGGCGACTTCCCGTCTTACAAAGATCAATTTGGGCTT